>CANGZW010000112.1 GCA_947458405.1 Leptospiraceae bacterium | reverse complement strand
CCCTGACCTCCGTTCCAAAATTCAGAGCCTCTGACATATAATTCAGCAGAAAAAATAGAATGGATATATGAAAATATTTGGTAAAGGGATCTAGGAAAGATAACTTGTGGATAGGTTTGTAAAAGACCTAAATTAGAATTAGATTCCATTTCAATAATTATTTTTTTAATAGTAGAAACACTCATATAACTATCTGCATCCATAATGATCATAAAATCATAGTTATTTCCATATCTTTTACAAAAGTCTGCTATATTCCCACTTTTATGATTAATATTATTTATTCTTCTACGATAGTTTAAATTTGTACTAAGTCCAAATTCAGTTTCTAATTCCCTAAATGCTAGTTCCTCTTTTAAAATTATATTTAAATTATTAGAATCAGATAGTATGTATATATCAATATTATCCAATAATTTGTGTAATTTCAAATAAATGTATAGAACTTTAATTCTAGAATATACAGAAGAAGTATCTTCGTTATAAATAGGAAATAATATGGAAGTTTTTGATGTGATACTTTTATGTGTTTCGATATTTGATTTTGCTTGTTTATCAAAAAATTTAGAAAAAAAACCTATTACAATTGTTGTAAATCCAAATGATATATTAAAAAGGGCTACTGAAAAAAAAATAAAACTAAGAATATAAATTCCATGAAAATTAGAAATGCTAATATAGTTTAAATATAAGGAACAACCATATAGCATGATTAGATTTAGAATGGAAAAAAAAGAAAGAAACTTAAAGTTATTACTGTTAAAAACCTCAATCATTTATATATAAAGTAAAAAATGATAATATATAGTATCATCCATATCAAAATAGAAAATCCTAAATAGACTTTATTGATCTTTTGGAGAGATGGAACAAAAGAGATATCAATCCTCTTCATCTTTCTTTTTTCTATTGAATTAATATTTGAATGAATCTTTCCTTTTTCTAAAAAGTTTATAAATTTATTAATTTCTCTAACATTACCAAGTAAAAGTTTATCTAAAGAAATATTATAAGAATAAATTATACTTAGTACATAGTCTTTCGTTAAAGTATCTGATTTATATAATAGATTAGAAAATTTCTTTTCATATTCTTTATATAGTACTATAATTTTTTGAAAGAGAAATTCTTCTATCATATATGTAAGACATTTTTCAAAAATGGTAGTTTGATTAAATTCTTGAATTAGTTTATAAACTACAGATGGATAAAATATTCTATAAGAATTCAATATTTGACCTAAGTAAACTTCATCCATATAGTTATTATTCAAGAATGTACTTCCATGTCTCTGATCGTCTTTTTGAATCTTCAGTAAGATACCCTGAAAGAATACTATTTGGAGCTATTTTTGTTTTTATGTTAATTTTAAAAGAAATTCTTAATTTTTCTGAATTATTTACAGGAGTTAAGGATATTTCTGTGGTTTCAACTTCGTCACCTTCTATTATAAATTTAAAATCTTTATCTTCAAAGTTTTTTAAGTCTATGCCTTTTATATCTATTAGAAAGTTTGTAATATTTTTTTCTTTGTTATATATAACTCTTGTTGATGACACTTCCCCGATATCATCCTCTAACTTTATCTTATCTACCCATTTAATGTTATATGAATATTTTATTATATCACCTTTAGATGGCATTTTTTCAGGAGTAAAGTAAACAACTATATTATCCATTAAATCATCTTGAGTTGGAATTCTATATAGTGATACAGTTCCTCCTTCCCAATCTTGGGGATTGATCGGTTCTACCCATGCGCAAGGTCTTTTATGATAGTCATATCGTGAATCTTCATAACTAGAAAATTCCCTATCTCTCTGTAAAAGTCCAAATCCTTTTAGTTTTTTTACTTTAAAGCTAGTTGTTATGGGCTTCTTAGGATTTTCAAGGGGTATCCAATGATAAGTTTGATCATCTTGTATCAAAAGTCCGTCTGAGTCATGAGACTCAGGATAGGGAGTATTTAGGGAAGGATTACTCTCTCCATACCAAAACATACTGGTGAGTGGGGCTATTCCCAACCTCTCTATGTCTTTTTTAATATGTGATTCAAACACAACCTCTGATTTAGAAATATCCCCAGGTTGCAAAATAAATTTATAATATCCTTCAATAGAATTTCCTTCTAAAATAGAATGTACTACAACTTTATCAGATTTAGGTTTTGGTTTTTCAATCCAATACTCTTTGAACACAGGAAATTCTTCTGGAATAGTTAATCCTGTATTGATAGCTATCCCTCTTGCTGACAAACCGTAGACTTGACCCTTAGAGACAATTCTAAAGTAAGATGCTCCTTGGAATACAGCAAACTCATCTAAATGACTTTCTGAGTTAATAGGATACAAAAGTTTAAATCCTGTAAAACCGGATAGCTCTTCAAATTTTTCTTTGTTAATTCCTTGGGGAATTGTGAAATATGTGCCCTGGTAGAAAATAGGCGATTGAAATCCATCCCATACTTCATTAATACGAATTGCGTCCTGATAAATGTACCCTTGTGGAAAAAACTGCATTTGGAATTTACTATTCTCTTTCCAAAAAGAATGTTCCGATTTGAATTTAATTTCTGAATATTTCTCGTAATCCACTGGAAGCAAAGGCTTAGTTTTTAGTTTTGTTGTAACAATAAGAGATTTTTGGTCTTCAATTCTTTCTAAGGCCTTTGAAAAAAGAGAAGGATCAAATTTTTTCCTGATCTGCCCATGTTGGGTGGAAATTTGAACATTTCCCCTTTTTTCTTCCTTTTCCAGTTGATTTCCTTTCTTAACCCCGACCAAGACCAATACCGCAGTGACAAATCCTATAACATAATTGAGGAGTCCCATATATTCATTTAAATATAAGTACTTATATTTAAAAGTCAATCCTTATTTAAATATAGATGAAAGTACTTTCTTTTATAGTCTAAGGAAATTTAAATAAGTAGATCACAGGAACTTTCTAAGTTCTCAGAAGTTACCTTTGGTTAGTTATATAGGTACTAGAAAATCTACTGATTCTATAGATTTAGTCTAAACAAATTAGATTAGAACCAATTATTGGAGTTGTTTGATTCGTTATTGGTTTGGGGATTTACTTTTATCAAGAAGAGGATATAAAGGTATCCATACCATTTGGTAAGACATTTAAAAATTCGATAGGTAATAATACTCAGTGCTATCTAAAAAAACAATAATAATAATCAATAAAAAAATGAACCAAATTCCATAGGAATCAGTCGAAACTCTGTCTTTAAAAAAAAATATAGCTCATACCTATAATTAAAGGATTAAGAAATGATTAAACTACCGATTATTTTACTTTTTATTAGTTTAATTCTCAACTGCAACCAGGCAACAGACTCTAATAGTAAAAGTTCAGATTCCAATCAGAATAAAATGTTATCTACTCTTTTGACTCAAAAGAATGGTTCAAAAGATAAAAAAACTAGTCTCACTCAAGATAAAGATTTCTTTGAAGATTTCTTTTATGAAAATAATAAAATGAAAGAGTATCAACTCAAATTAGCAATTAAACTTCTTTTAGAGACAACTTCAAAAACTATATCCCTTCCTGAAGAGACTATAGCCTGTACAATTACAGGAACGATAAAGTTCACTACTAGCATAGATCTAAATATTCTAACATCTACAGATAGATATAATAAAACAGCTGAACTTTCAAATAAAAAAAGGACAGTTGCTTACGATAATTGTTCCAACCAAGAAAATGTTACTATAAAATCAGGAACAATTACTCACACACAAACAACTAAATCTAAACTCACTATAGCCACAGCAAGTAATATCCTTACAGAAACTATCACAGAAGGCGTAGAATCAATTTCTGGCTCAAAAGTGACCTCAAGAATAACAAGTAAGGGTTTGAAAGAGTCTACTGCAAAATTTTCCAATACTTTTACAACAACAAAAAGAATAAGCACATATACAGTAGATACAACAAACACTACTCTCACAAGTTATACACCAGTTTCGGTAGTGGGAGTATTCGGAGGAACAATTACTCATTCATCACCTACTGGAGAAAAAGTAGAACAGGTTGATAAGACGATTAATAAAACCTTTTAATTATTGTTAAATGAGGGAAAGAATACTCTCCTCTTTTTATCTTTTGGATTAATGTTCCATTTTAATAGATGATTATCAAAATAATTAAATTATTGTAATACAATCTTATAATTCCTTAGTTCAAATTTGTTTAATTATGAAAAACTCTAATATAACCATTCTTTCCATATTTTTGAATCTGATGGTCTTGTGTAACTAAGGTAGCTCCATATATTCTTGCACTTGCAACAATCAATCGATCTGAAGGATCAGAATGAAAATCTCCGGGCAAATTAACGGACTCTGCAATTATTTGAGGTGAAAGATTGATGGCTCTAATTCCGGGTGCATTGATCGATTTTTCTAACCAACTTATCAGAGGTTCTGATAATTGGATTCTTCCTTTGGATTGTAGCATTGCTATTTCCCATAAAGATATTTCAGAAATAAGAATTTCTCTTTTTGTAATTCTTTTGGTAATTTCCTTTAATAGAGAAAGGTTTTTAGTAACCTTTTCATGTCCCTCCATCATCCATAAGAAATAGTGTGTATCTAAAAGAATCATTATAAGTTAAAAACGCCATTTAACATCAATTGATTTTACAATATCTTCTTTAATAGTCAGTTTTCCTTGTAAGAAACCAACAGGTGATACAATTTTTTTCTCATCATTTATGGGAACTAATTTTGCAACTGATTTCCCGTGTTTGGTGATAATTACTTCTTCTTGTTTTTCTTGAACAAAATCCATTAGACTTAAACATTTTGCTTTAAAATCGGTTGCTGATATTTCCATATTTAAAGCATAATAAACTGGTCAGTAAAGTCTAGTCATTTTTAAAGTAGAATTCTTCAAAATTTAATTAATAATCATCCTAAAAAATTACACCCAAACTCACTTCCAATCCAGCGATTAATCTTGATTTAGCAATCTCGTTTTTAGAGAGCTCACCAGTGGAAATAAATTTACCATTTTGGAGTTCGAAGATTTCTATTGTTTTGTCGATGGGGTCAACGATCCAATATTCTCTGACTCCATTTTTTTCATAGATAGATTTTTTATATTTAAGATCGTAATACGCTGTGGAAGGAGATAGAACTTCAACAACCAAATCCGGTGCACCTTCGATTTTGTTTTCTTTCATTTTAGAAAAGCTTTCCGTTAGAAGAAGGATGATATCGGGTTGATAGACTTCTGTCTCTGAAAAGTAAACATCTAATGGGGCTACAAAAACTTTTCCGATTTTATTTTTATTCAGGAAATGTCTGAATTCACTAATTATGTTGAGAAGTATTTCTTGGTGGTAAAGGGATGGTGATGTCATTTCAAGTATCTCTCCAGCTATCAATTGGAATTTTCCGCCTTCGGGAGTTTGGAGATAGTCGGCGTATGTCGCCTGTTTTTTTGGGGCACCTAGGTCAATTGCGATCATACAATTACTTTAACTAATTTATTTTTATCAAGTCAAGAATTAAATTTAAGTCAGATTTTATGAATTTATACCATATTAGGAATAAGAATGTTTTAAAGATTTTTTATTGCTAAGTCTTTGAAAAAACTAATAGGGATCTTCATAAGGAATTCTATAATTCTTTGGTAAAAAATTTCTTGATAAAAATAGAATCTATATTAGATTTTAACATCATGGCAAAAACTGTTACGGAAGAATTGGTATTTGAATATTGGGACTGTGATAAATGCGGTCAAAAAGCTATCCGGGGCGATGTGAGAAACTGTCCGTCTTGTGGAAATCCTAGAAATGAAAGTGTGAAATTTTATCTCTTGGAAGGAAAGGAAGAAAAAGTCGAGGATTTGGCACAGGCTGAAAAATTCAAAGCAGGTGCTGATTGGGTATGTTCTTTTTGTGAGGCATTAAATTCGATTACAGATAAGAACTGTATCTCCTGTGGGGCTAGCCAAGAATCCAGTGAGAAAAACTACTTTGAGGTTCAAAAAGAAAAAGAGTTGAAAGGTGCTAAAAATTCTGATCCAGAAAAGCCTGAAGATTGGTGGGAAGCAAAATATGGAAAACCATTTAATTGGATGAAATTTAGTATTTGGACAGTGATACTTCTTGGAAGTTGTATTACTAGTTTGTACTATTTAGGTAGAACACATGAAGTAAAGTTTCAAGTTGTAGATGTCTCTTGGGAAAGAACAGTTCCTGTTCTGCGATATTCCAACAAAGAAGGGATAGATTGGGAAAATGAACTGAAGGGTGAGGATATTGTAAAACTAAAATCAACCCAAGAGATTCGATCTTATGAAGATAGACAGGTTGGAACAAAGATGGAAACGTATAGTGAATCAGAACAGTATCAATCAGGCACTAAAAAGGATTGTAATACAAATTATGAATCCACGGGATCGGGTGCTTCCAAGAAGGTCACTACCTGTAATGATGTGCCAACATACTCAAGTCGTACTGTTCAGAGGACACGACAAGTCCCTGTATATCAGAAGTTTCCTATCTATGGCACAAAAGTTACCTATACTGCGAATATGTATGTCCCCTTGAGAGAAGATACATTGAAAGGTAAAGATAACAATCCACGCTGGCCTGATGCAATACTGGGTGTTGGAGAAAAGGGGAAGTCAGATACAAAGGGAGAACCAAAAGCAATCTATATAGTAGAGTTAAAAAAAATCAATCCGGATGATAAAGCAAAAGACATACAAAAAATAAAAACAACTGAAGATAAGTTTAAAAGTTTCTATAAATTGAAAGAATCAGTAACCAGACCCGTCAACGTATTTGAAGAAATAGTTCTCGAAGAAGGTGAAGAGAAAATTGATGAGACCGAAAAGGAAAAATAATATGTTCCCTAAAACCTTACAAAGCGTTGAGAAACATCTTTAAATATTCATAAAAATAAATCATTGGAGAAAAAAATAAGTCTATGGAAACAGCTAAAGAAAAAATTGAACAGACACTTATCAATATAGGGGTAGTCCCGTCTGATGCTTGGAAGGAAGAGGATGATTGGTATCTCTTAGAAAATAATGGACAATTAATAATTATTCGTGAAAAAGAAGCGACTGTCGAAAGTACAAATGAAATAATAAGTACTGTTAATATTTTTGCCCCTGTAACTTCAATCACTGAAACCATGCCAGTTGAGTTTTATAAAGAAATTTTTAGTATCAATAATGATATTGCGGATGGTACGTCGTTACAAATTGCAGGAAACAAAACACTCTTCATGAATATCTACATCATTCAAGAATTTTATACTCCCGAATTTGGAATTCAAAGCATTAATAACGTTATTATTTGGACAAGAAAATTAAAACCAGAGCTAGAGTGGAAATATAAAGATTATATCTTATGAACAAAAAGATAGAATCAGATGTTAATCGTTTAAAGTATCACGATCAATTTACTAATGAATATTTTAGGGATACTAAACTTACTGATACAGGTAAATTTTTTAACTCAATTGAGGTTATTAAAAATGAAGCTACTACCTTTGATGCTTGTTATCAACATTTGCTTGCATTTTTAAAAACAATAGATGTAAATCATCTCTTACCAGAAAAATTAACTTGGGAGTATGATAGAGTTGGATATGACCCATTTAGTTATAGCGATGAGTACGATTTGACTTTATTACAAAATAAGGATTACTTTATTCGGGGACGGGTAGAGGAAGATACTTATTTTTTTAGAGAAGATGTTATTCTGAATAATTTTTTATTTGTATCTTTTACTTCTTCCAAAAAAGAAGATTTCGATCTTTGTTTTGTTCATTTTGATGCTAATTTAGAAATTTTAAAAAAAGAATATCAAAAGGCTTACTATAAATTATCAGTACCAGAAAACTACTCAGAACTATTTGAAAAGGAAATTAATCAGGAATTAAAATGAACTGTACAGAAACTACTCTCGGACTCTTATTTACTGAAAATGAATACCCAAATTGGGTTGGTTACTTTGCTTTTATTTTTGTAGTACTAATCTTTTTGGCAATTAAATTTCTATTTGATAACTACCAGGATTATGATGGTGCAAAACGTGTTTTCTTTTTTCTCTTTATTGCATCCTTTGTTTATCTATGTATGAGTTTTTTCTTTCTCATCTATCCTATTAGCCAATGGGATGATGATTTTACAGTATCACTGAATTATAAAAATCCAGACCAAGAAATTATTTTATCTTCAGAAAAAAATAATTTTATTTATAAAGATAATTTAAAAAACTATAAAGCCTTTTATGTTGAATTTGAGCGCTCCTCTCAAAAGTCAACAAATAATACCATAATGGGTAAGTTCCATTTATATTTACTACGCAAAGATGGTTTATTGCTTTCTTTGCATACGTATGGAATTTCAAATTGGGAGGAAACTATTTTACCTCTGTTAAAAAATATACCAATACCGCTTATCACAGAAACAAATCTATTAGATATCCCAACTCAAACGAAAGAGAGTGAAGTACAATTGAGCTATGATGTATCTCAATTTTCTAAAAATTTAAAAGAAGGGATATATAGCGAAAGTAGGGACGAAAGTGTACTTCAGTATAAAAAACATGGTTATAAATTTATCAATAAAATCATTATTCCTTTGTTATTGTTATTTTGGACAGGAGCGATTTTACACTCTATAGGTTCTTATGAGAATCTATCAGAAGGACTGTTTAAATATATATTTTTACTCATATTTTCAGGAAGTTGGTCTTTTTACTATGTTCTAGCCTTTGGAACTCAAACTATAGCTCTTTCTAAAACAGGATATAGTTCATATAATTCTAATAAGTTTATTGATAAAATGTTAGAAAATAAAGGTGAATGGAAAGATATAAAGAAAATAATAGCCTATGCTGGAAAAGGCAGTAATATTGGTATTACAATATATGAAACAGAAATCTCTACTGATTTAAAAGATATAGCAAATGCACTAACAAGTGGAAAAACAAAAACAATACAATTAGATGGCCTAAATTGGTATGACCAAATAATAATAGCTGATTATATTTTAGTTAAACTTCAAGAGTAAATAGCCTAAGCAATTCTTGCTTTTTTTAGAGAATTGTTTTCTTGACTAATTTTTAAAAATCCAGTAAACTGATAAATATGGAAGCCCTACTGACAAAACGCCTTACTTATTCAGATTACGTGCAAATGACACCTCCTGACTCCGGACAGTACCAGCTCATCCAGGGAGAACTAGTAACGATGACATCCCCTAATACAAGACACCAAAGAATTATTCGATTAATCACAAAATCATTAGAAACCTACCTTGAAAAATCTCCTTTAGGAGAGATCTTTCTTTCCCCAATGGATGTGGTAATGGGCGAAGGTGAGGTTTATCAACCTGATATTTTATTTATATTAGAATCCAATCAAAAGATTATCGAAGACACAAAAATCAATGGAATACCCGATATGATCGTGGAAGTTCTTTCGCCCTCTAATGCGTACTACGATTTAGTTGTTAAAAAGAAAATCTATGAACAGTGTGGAGTAAAAGAATATTGGATTGTGGATCCCTTGCAAAATACACTGGATTTATATGTATTACATAATAATAAATTTGAACATAAAATTCAAATTGAAAAAAAAGGAAAAATTCCCTCAGAAATATTTCCCGGTTTGGATTTAGATTTAGAAACTATTCTTCCTTAAGAATTAAGTAGCTTTCAATTTTTTCCTCTCACGAATCAAAGTCTCTAATCGAATATCTAAGTAAGAGGCTATATGCTTTAAGGGTACTTTTTTAAATAATTCTGGATCCCTATGAATCAACCATTCTATTTTTTCTTTTGCCGAATGAAACCGTAGGGAGTACAATCTTTCTTCTAGTTTTAAAATATGTTGTTCCAAAAAAAGATTGTCTAGCTTTTGTAATACAGAACTATTCAATTTTAAAGATTCAAACACTCCATATTCTATTTTTTCGATCACCGAATTTTCTAATACTTGGATATATTCATGGGAGGGAGTCTGCAGGTAATAACTTTGAAAAGGGATCAAGATATCATCTTTAAATGCAAACTCAGTTGGAATTTTTTTCCCTTTGAGAGCATGAAATTTCCATGCAGATCCCGATTGGATACTATAAATATATTTACAAGTTTCTCCTGAGTTTAAGAGATACGTATTTTTTTTAACATTCTCAACCAGGATATGATTAGAAAGTTGATTTAAGTCCTCTTTAGGAAGCTCTTCCCAAGTAGAGTTAATTTTTTTTATATAGGAAAGTATACTGTCTCGATAGTTCATTTTTGTATTAGGAAAAAATCAATGAAAAAGCTTTTTTGCATAGAGAATGAACCGCTCCGAGGTACTTTTTGCAGGGCAAAAATTACCTCGATCTTTTCTCTATAAAAATGATTTTAATCAATGATTCATTAGAAATCTGAGTTTAAAGATTTTTTATACCCTACTCACCTAATTGATCTAGATCAACTCTTTTCTCCATGCTTTCCTAATAAAACCCTTTTCTTAGAGTGTATGTTCATTTTTATTTGGGTAAAAATCAGGAGCTCTACTTATATGGAAAGATACAAAATAATCGATACTTTGCGGGGGTTTTCTCTATTTGGAATTTTGATTGTACATCTGCCTCTTATGGGAAACAGCCATTTTTTAATTCTTGATATCGATACTGCTACAGAAGTAAGTGATCAAATTTCTATTCTAATTTACAATTTATTTTTTGAGGCTAAGCTATTCCCTATTTTTTCATTTTTATTTGGATATGGTTTTGCATTACAATTACAGAGTAAAGCTGGTCAGGATTCAACTCTATTCTTAAAAAGATTATTGGGGCTTGTAATTTTTGGAATTCTGCACAATGTTCTCTTTTTCAATGGTGATATATTATTTACATATGCATGCTTGGGTTTTGTTCTTTATCTTATTCGAAATAAATCAGAAAAAATTCTATTAAGTGTTAGTATTGTATCACTTTTATTTTCATCTGTCACATTTTATATCATTGGGAGTACACCCGTTACTGAAGGAGAATTGCAAAAACTTATTCAGGATTTTCAAAGATCTAACCAACTTAATTTTATAGAATCAGTCTATTCTAGAATTCACTCTGGAATTGATATATTTCCTTTTGTATTTTTAAATAACTGGCCTACATCCTTTGCTATGCTGGGATTGGGTTTTACTGCAGGAAAGAGGAATGCTCTTACCGATGAAAACCTTCTTAAAAAAATTCCCTCCTATTTTCCATCCTTAGCTTTAGTAATTGGTATTATAGGAGGTCTCTGTATGGTATTTGAAAAACAATTGGGAATTTCTAAAGGAATAGGGAAGTCCATTTTTGCTTTGGCATCTCCCTTTCTTAGTTTTTTTTATGTTTATTCCCTTCTAAAAATTGTAAATAAAAACCTATTTGTAATACTTACAGATTTGTTTAGTCGCAATGGGAAAATGTCACTTTCT
>CANGZW010000111.1 GCA_947458405.1 Leptospiraceae bacterium | reverse complement strand
TTTAAAAAAATATTTATTCGACCTAACTTTGAAAAATACAATTATTATGGCCTGGGTTGGCATATTCTAACCTCTGAAAAAGAGAAAAGAGTTGAGTCCCTCTTTCATTCGGGTATTGGAGATTACAACTTTGGACAAATTAGAATTTTTACCAAGAATAAGTATATCTTCTTTTTTCAAACAGAACATACTGGAAAAAATCGAAGTGAGTTCAATAAATTAAATAGAAAAATTGAATTTTCCCTGATGAGATATATTCAGTTGGATAAAAAAGTATAAATTATCAAATCAATTGATATAAAAGTGTGGATTATCTCAGGGGATAATATAAAATCTTCTATGAGCTAAGCAATGGCTACTCCAATGAAAAATATATTCGCCATAATTATACCATTCCTGCTTCTAATATCCTGTTCAAGTCGTGAAAAATTTGACTCTGTCACAGAAATAATAAATTTAGCAGGCTCAGATTGGTTGGCAATTCTTGATGATAATCCCGAGTATGCTGGAGTTGATATTCCAACTAAGGCATGGACAGAGGTAGAACAACCTTCTAACTTACGTAAGTTAGATCCATCCTATAGGGGGGTTGTATGGATACGAAAATCATTTGATATAGATATTTCCAATGTAAAAAAAAATATGGCTATCTCTTTGGGAAAAATTTATGATAACGATGAAGTTTTTTTAAATGGTCAATTAATAGGTAAAAATGGAAGAAAACCTGGTGACTCTAAAGCATCACAGCTGGCATACAACAGACATCGAATTTACCCGATCCCAAGTAAATATATCAATCAAGGTACAAACGTTCTTGCTATAAAAATCAATTCAGACTTTAAAAACTATGCGGGTATAATTTCTGGAGAAATAGGAATATCTTCAATTTATTCTGCCTCTGACTATTTAATTTATGAATCTCTAACCGACTTAATTTACCTGGTTGCTTTTTTATTTATTGGAATCTTCTTTTTTATAAATTATATAAAAATGAAAGAACTAAAGGAATACTTAAGTTTTAGTGTTTTCATTATAGTTTTTGCAAGTTATGAATTTTGTAAAAATGAATTTAGATTTTGGGTTGTGGATAGTTTTTTACTATATAAATATACAGAATATTTCTTTTTATATAACATACCTTTCTTTTATATAAGTTTCTTTCAATCGTTCTTCAAGATTGAAAAATTGAAGTATCAAAATTACTATTTTTTAACAAATTTGTGTATTCCTATAATTTTTTTAATTTTTAAGAATCCAGACTTATGGAGTTCAATGACTTCAATCTGGTCCTTCCATTTAGTATTACCATTGGCTTACTCTGGATACATGACTTACTTGAAAATAAGAGAAAAGAAGTTAGATGCTTTATTATACTTAATAGCACTCCTGTACTTCATATTTGGAGTAATTAAAGAACTAATGATTGAAAAAGGATTAGTAAATTCCGAATCATCTATAGACAATGCACTTCTATTCTTTATCTTATTGGTATCTATTTCTCTACGATATCGTTTTATAGAGTTAAAGATAAATATTCAGAAAAGATTTATTCAGTTAAAAGAAATTGATAAACTTAGAGAAAAATTATTTGATTATTTGAATCAGCTTTTAATGCCTCTCATTGAATCAACTCTTCAATCAATTAGAGCTATGAAAGTAGATCATGTTTTATTCACTTCTGATAATGTTACTAGAATCAATCAAACATTTTCTGAAATTGATAATTCATTAGATGATATATTAGAACTTTCAAGGCTTGAAGTAAAAAGAGACTCCCCTTTTAAAGATACGGTAAATTTTGTAGATTTTATAAAAACGATTATTCCCGAAGGAGAGATAACATATACAATTAAAGTTGATCCTGCCTTTCAAATTAATAACACACTCGATTTGATTAATTCGTTAATGATTCGTATTATTGACTTTAGTGGATTTAAAAATTTTACAAGTAAAGATTTAATTGTTACTTCTGATTTAAATGATCATTTACATTTTAGATTTATGTTTTACAACAAAGAACCTCGTATTACGCAAAGTTTATATAAGCAGTTATATGAAGGAAAATTTAGTAAAATTGAAGTAGTAAGATGGGCAATTATAAAGGAAATTCTTCGTTTACTAGAAGGAAAACTCGAAATGGGCTTAATCAATAAAAAGTATCTACGAATTGACTTTGAATTAAAAGCCTTACCATTACACAAAGAAAGTAAAGTTGAAAAAATAATTCCCGGAAATGATAATGATGAGAATAAACCTCGTTGGAAAAAATTGTTAGATTTAAAAAATATAAAACTTAAAATTCCAGAATTTAAATTACCCCAGTTTAAAAAATAACGATTTGAAATATTTTATTTAGAAAATGATGTTTAAAATTTTAAAATTATATTTAGTATTTTTTGTTATAATATTTCAGTGTTCCAACTGTACAAATCCAATTGAGAAAAAAAAGAAAGAACTTGAAAATTGTAAAGTTTCCATTTTATCTGCTGACATTGTTAAATTTAATTTTCTATTTTTTCCACCCGTCCCTAAAATTCATTTTAAAGTAAATTTAGAAATATTGAATACAAATGATGTTGAAGTATCCATTGAAAAATTTTCTTTTAAGGTATATAAAAAATTTCCCGAAAAAATTAATCCTCTTCAAATTGCAACTATTGGAAGTAAAGAAGAAATTGTAGTACCAGCTCTATCCAAAAAAGAATTAGAATTGGATCTAATAACTACTTTTGAAGAAAGTGAGGATAAAGATATTTTTAAATCTGTTTTATTATTAGGAAAGGCCGCACTTCAGAATGAGGATATAGAATTTGAATTAGATGGTATAATAGAATATAATACAATAGCTGGAAAATTTAATATACCCTACTCTTCAAAATTTAAAACTAAAGTTAGATAAATATGTATAAAATTATAGCAACCGCCGGAGAAAATGATTTAGAAAAACTTGAAAATCTTGATTCAAGTGCAATTGATATTTTAGAAATTAGGTTAGATTTATTTTCAAAAAAATATATTAAAGAATCATTGCATGAATCATTAAAAAAATGGAATAAATCCTTATTATTTACATATAGATTAAAGGAAGATTCTAACCAAAAAAAGCACACTAAAATAAAATATGATTACATATCCTATCTCCTCGATTTTTACAACTCTGAAAGTAATTATATAGATATAGATATTATAAAAGATGATTCAATTTTTAATCGTATCACAGATAATAAATTCACTCATATATACTCCTACCATGATTTTAATGGATTTCCAAAAATTGAAAAGATGAAATCATTTATAAACTCAATAAAGGATAAAAATAATAATCCGATGAATATTTACAAGTTCGCCGTTTATCCCGGTTCTTCCGAAGAGGATTGTAAATTTTTGGAAGCAGGATTTGAGTTATCTAAAGAAAATAAAATGATATTAATTATCATGGGAGAGAGAGGTATCTATACAAGAGTATTTGGAGATCTTTTTGGATCTAGTTATACTTATGCTTGTTTAGATGAACCGCGAGCCCCAGGACAAATAAAGGGAATTGATATACTAAAGTTAAGAAAAATTTCAGGAAAATTTAAATAATATGCAGGATATATTGAAATTTAAACCCATATATAAAGATAAAATTTGGGGCGGAAGAAAACTCGAGAATTTAGGAAGAGTAATACCAAGCGGTAAAATTGGAGAATCTTGGGAGATTTCTGATTTTGGTAATGATTTATCTGTAATTGACAATGGAGAACTAAAAGGTATCACACTCAGAGAATGTTTTAAGAATTATAAAAAAGAAATATTCGGTGAAAGTTTTATTGAGGATGAATCCTTCCCATTATTAGTTAAAATCATTGATGCTGAAGATAAACTTTCCGTACAGGTTCATCCTGATGATGAATTTTCAAAAAATCATGATCCCGAAAATAAAGGCAAAAAAGAAGCATGGTTTATATTAAAAGCAAATCCCTCAGCAGAAATAGTTTGTGGATTCTCCAAAGATATTAGTGCTGAAGAATATAGATATTTAATTGAAAATAACAAAGCAGAAGAACCTCTCTTTTATAGAAATATTCAATCTGGTGATATTTTCTTAATAGATCCAGGAACTGTTCATGCGATTGGTCCGGGGTGTTTGATTTTAGAAGTTCAGCAATCTAGTGATTCAACTTACAGAGTATATGACTATGGAAGATTAGGCAATGACGGAAGACCTAGAGAACTCCACCTAGAAAAAGCTCTTAGAGTATTAAATTTTTCAAAATCTGATGGTAGAGAAAAACTTGAGCCCATTCATATAAGTAGTAACTTTTATAATAGGTATTTACTAACATCGAATGACAAATTTAGAATGGAGAAAATAAGTTTCAATAACGAATGCATAATTCCTAATATGTTTAAGAAACCTGCATTTCATATTATTTCTGTCATACATGGTGAAATTAAAATTGATGATTTTATTTTAACTACCGGAGATACTATTTTAGTTAGTGCAAAAGGGATTTTAAATCAAATAAAATGTAGCACGAAAGAAAAATCTGAATTTGCACTAATTGGCTGCGGAACCAATTGGTTAGAGCCAAATGAATTTTAGTTAAAAAATAGATCTCTTTGTTTTTGCTGTCAGGAGTTGTAATGCTTTCATCCCCAAATATGAATTTCCCTTGGAATTTAATTTAGGACTCCATACAGCAACAGAGTATTTTCCGGGATAAATAGCCGCGATTCCACCACCTACTCCACTTTTTCCTGGAAGACCTACCTTAAAGGAAAACTCTCCCGCCTCATCATAAAATCCACAGGAATGCATGATAGCATTGATTCTTTTTGCCATTGTGGATGTTATAATTTCTTTATCATTTGTTAATAATTTCCCATGATTTGTATAGAGTAGAAATGCTTTTGATAATTCCTTTACTGTCATTTCTACCGAACAAAGATGAAAATAAAAATCTAATATATCATTGATATCACTATTTATATTCCCAAATGAACGCATCAAATTTATAAGAGCTGAATTTCTAAATCCTGTCTTTTTTTCAGAATTTGCTACTTTAATATTATATTCAATATCATGGTTATCTGTTATTTCTCTAATAAAATTTAATAAATCTACTTTTGGATTACTTAGTGTATCATACAAAATATCACTAATAACTAAAGCTCCCGAATTAATTAAAGGATTTCTAGGAATTCCATTTTCCTGTTCTATTTGAATCAATGAGTTAAAGGGATTTCCAGAGGGCTCAACTCCAACTCGTTTCCAAATATCTTCCCCATTTAATTTATAGGCTAAGGTTAAAGAAAAAACTTTTGCAATACTTTGAATTGAAAATTTTTCATCTAAGTCTCCAAACCCATAATTTTCACCATCTATAGATGAAATATGAAAAGCAAATTTGTTAGGATCAACTTTTGCTAACTCAGGAATATAGTTTGCAACTTTTCCTTCACTGACAATAGATTTTAATTCAACTTCTATTTCTTTAATAATTTGTTTATAATCAGGTTTATCTAACATATCAATATCCATATTTTTATTTACTACTTTTCTAAAAATGATTAGAACTACAATTATTTTAATTTATACTTTATTCTAAATCCCAAAAAAAATCTTTGTTAGTTAATTCTTTTTCGTCTTTTTCTTCATTTTCAATTTTCAAAGAATTATCATTACTCGTATTACGTATTCCTTTTGTAAGATTTTCTAGGTCATTAGTTTCATTTTCCCAATATTCTTCTGTTCCAAAATGCGGGAAAGTTTCTTTAAAATTTGATTCTCCATACCGTTTCGCAATCCATCCTGCATAATGTATGTATCTCAATCCTCTGAGTGGTTCAATAATCTTAAACCAGTTTTCATTAAAATCTCTGAATTCTCTATATCCTTCTAAAAATAGGGAAATTTCTAATGAAATATCCCCTTCGCTAAAAGGCAATAACATCCAAAAATCCTGAACTGCGGGACCCATTAAAGAATCATCGAAATCAATGAAACAAAAACTATTCTCAACCTTAATCAAGTTCCCCTTATGACAATCCCCATGAATTCTATGAAAAGGCATAATTTTAGATAATTCATCAACCAAATCAAAAATCTTATAAGATGATAATTCATATCTTTTCATAAGGGATTCAGACATATACTTTTTTTCTTTAATAAAAAGTAATGACTTTAATCCATAATCAAGAGTAGTTAATGTATTTCGATAGATTGATTTTTTACTTTCACCAATATTATGAATTCTAGCTAGCAATCTTCCTAAAATTGGCAGTGAATCCAAAGATAAATCCTCAACTAATCTTCCTTTTTGATTATGCCAAATTGAATAATAATAATTTTTATAAGTAAATATTGTATTACCTAAATTATCTTTGAGAGGAGATATAACTGGTATTTCAAATTCTTCCAGCTGACCTAAAAAATCATGTTCTTCTAGGATTTGCTCTTTTGACCATCGGTTGGGTCTATAAATCTTTATGATACAATTGTCTCCAATCTTATCCATTGATTTACTGAAATTATCGGGGATTAAGGAATCTTTTTCTCTTCCGATTAAAAAAACTCTATTTTCTAGGCTATTGAGAGCAGTACAATGACCTGAGCTTATAAAACCCAATGACTCGAAAGCCAAAAAAACATCATCTATAAATAAATTATTTTCAAATTCATCCAAAATTTTTATTTTATAATCCGATTTAATTGAGAATTAAATTCCTTAAATTTTTCTGGTGTATATCCTATCGAGTAAGAAGCTATTTTTTTATCACTCAATACAAGAAAACTCAAAGGTACTGCTGAATTATTAAGTCTTTTTAAGGAAGTCTGTAATGGATCTTTTAAAATTTTAATATCCCGAGGAATATTAAATTCTTTTACTTTAGAATTTATTATCTCTGCTTCATCTCCCACAAATATAAACCATAATTCTATTTTTTCATTCTTTTCTTTGATTTTTAATAGCTCAGGAATTTCAATTTTACAGGGCTTGCAATACGCAGATGTAAAATTTAATAATAAAATTTTATCTGAACCTATTTTTTCTAAGCCTTCATAAAGTGTGAATCTTTCATCATCTAAAGTATACATAGGAATATCTGGAATATTATTTCCTATTTTTAAGGATGCCATTGACCTATCCTGAGAGTATAAGGAGAGGAAAAAAAATATACTTAATAAAATAGTAATTATTTTGAATTTAATAATTTTCATAATTGTATAACAAATCTCTTTTTTTGGGTTTAAATCCCGCACCTGATAAGAACTTTTGTGCCTCTTTTTCGGATTTTAATCCAAAAGATCGTAATACGTTTTCCTCAATAACAACTGATGAAACGTCATCCGCTCCACTCAATAGAGCTAATTGTCCAACACCCTTGCCCAAAACCATTACTGATGTTTCAATATGCTTAATGTTATCGAGAAAAATTCTGCATATACCTAACACTTTCAAATACTCGTGAGTTGGGACACTCCTCACTATAAATCGTTTTGTCTGAGGTTGAAATGTCCAAGGTATAAAAGATAAAAATCCCTTCGTTCTGTCTTGCAATACTCGTACTACATCTAAATGTTCAATTATTTCTTCTGGGGTTTCTTCACTACCGAAAACAATATTAGCACTCCCGGGAAGTCCTACTTCGTGGCATGTCTCCATAGCTCGAACCCACTCATCTACACTTGCCTTTTTGGGGGATATTATATTTCTCATTCTTTCTGTGAGTATCTCAGCACCAGCTCCCGGAACGGAATCCAATCCCACTTCTTTTAACAAAAGTAGTACATCACGAAGAGTTTTACCTGTTATCTGCTCTAAATTAATAATTTCTACTGGAGAAAAAGCTCTAATGTGCATATCTGGAAACTTTTTTCGAACTCCCGAAATCACTTCCAAGTAATAATCAAAAGGTAAATCGGGATAAACCCCACCCTGTAAAAACATTTGATTTGCCCCCTCTGACTTAGCAAATTCCATTTTTTCAAGGATTTCATCCAATTTAAGAACATAACCTTTCCCATTTCCAATTTCATCCATAAAGGAACAAAAACTACATTCTACATTGCAATAATTTGTATAATTCACAACACGAAACATAGTATAACTTGCAAATTCATGGGACAGGACTTTTTCTCTGTGGGCTCGGGCAACTTTTTGGATATCTAAAAAGTCAGCTTCCCTTAACAATACCAATGCATCTTCTTTTGAAATTCTCTCGCCTTCGAGTGATTTTTGTAAAATTTTATTGGCAGTTTCTGAGCTCTGTAGTATCCCTGTGGAAATCATAGATTAACCTCTCTATCCACGATGTAAGGTAAGAAAGATTATTCAAGAAGGAATTAGAAGATTTTTTTCCCTATTTTTGATAGATTTTTTTTCTGTTGGATTTTTATTCCTTAAAAATCAAGATTTTTCCAATGTTTTTTTATATGCAAATCGATGTTCAGAATAAAGATAAATAAAGAAATAGATATTTCTTATTAATTTTTGATTAGAAAATTATGATACTCCCAATTTACATAAATCAATATCTCAGATTCAAATTTAGGTTTATTATATATATAATTATCCTTTTTTCTTCTCTGCCCATCCAATCAGATGCAATAAAAAAATTTAAAATCGTAATTGATCCGGGACATGGGGGAACAAAACAAACTCCTTATGAAATCTATGGTGATAAGTATGACACAGTTTCAGGAAGATATCTCGAACCCTATAAAAATGGTGGGGTCTTTAAAGATCGGACTGAAAGTGAAATTGTACTACAAGTTGGGAAAGAAATCAAGGAAATATTAGACCTCACCAAAACAAAAAAAGGTTTTAAAAAATTTCAGACATACATTAAACTTTTTTCCGACTCCAATGCTCCTTGGATAAAAATTGAGTCAGTACTCACAAGAGAAGATTCCTATATAGATAGGAATTATCGTGAAAAAGATGATAAAAATGAAAACTATCGCCTATACGACTATCCTGATTTCAAGACCGGTATAATGAAAGAAGGAAGATTAAGTTTCATAAATAAAGAAGAACCTAATGTTGTTGTATCCCTACACATCAATGATATGGGCTCAAGGAGTGATACAGATAATGGTGGAATGGGTGTAGTCCTTACTCCTTCCTATCAAACTTTTGATTTACTTAAAAGAATTTCTGAAAAAAAAACTGAGCCTGAACAGTTTTTGAACTCACCTTGGAATAACTGGATGGTTTTCGAAAAAGGCTGGTCTCCATTAGAAAATGCAATAGCAGATGCTTGGATTTATTTTCATGGATACTGGCCCACAAAGGATGGCACAAGAGCTAATCTCGATAGATTTGAAGGTTTCCGATACAATATGGTCACATGGAAATACAAGGATGAAGATGGATGGGAAGATAAGGTTTCTAATTCAGAAGGTCCCTATTCTCTCGATCACTCCCTGTTCAGACCAGATGGAAAATATTGGGATCGGGAAAGGGGGAAGCCGGAACTCTTAAAAAGAGAAAAGGGTTCAGAAGGGTTTGGGGGAGATAATCATTATGCCGGAATGGAACTGCTTCGATTTTTGCAATATGGACTTCGAATAGAAATTAATTCAAGTGATACATATAAATCCCCTAACTTAATTCTTGCACCTTATGTATCTACTTATAGCCTGCCCGCATTGGTCAATGCCATATCAGCTTATTTAGAAATTGGTGACATCAGAAGCACTAGAGATATTTATTTTTTAACCCAAAAAAGAAAAAAGACTGCAATTTCAATAGCAGTAGGAATTTATTCCCTTTGTAATGGATTGGAAATTAGAAAAAATGATTCTCCTTATATCCCTAAAGGTAAGCGATTAGAATTCGAAAAATATATTAATAAGAATGGGAAAAGTTATTTTTTAAACTTACAAGAAAAGGAAAGTGAAAAATGAAAGACACTCTTTTACAAGAAAAAGATTTTAATTTAATTATCGAGGCGTATCGCAAATCTTTGCTCAGTCGATACAGTGAATCTAATCTTAATCGTTATTCTGAGCTTTCAAATATTAACAGGGCGACCATAGATAAACTAGTGTATTACTTTTTAGAGCTTTTATATCCTCCCATTGAAGATAGATTAAAATTAGATAGTGCCTTCAATTCATTGAGTAATTTTGTGCATTCCCCTTCTAAACTAATGGGTGTTTTGGGAAACATTCCCTATGCAGTCATGAAGTTTGGAAAGATGTTATTTAGTGCATTACAGGCGGGAATGAGTGCTCTAAGGAGTTATTTATCTGCTCATAAATTTGAAAGATTGTTATACAATGCTGCAGTCCCACTAATTGAGAAAGGTATAGATATTTCAGATGAGAAAGTATTCTCTTCATTATTAGCAAAGGTTCCCAAAGAAGAAGCCGATGACTTTCGCCATCAAGTCGTAAAACTATTTGAGATTCTAAGTAATCAGGAATTATTAGTCAAGGTTCAGGATGTTATGCAACATGTAATAGAGAAGATGGAATCCAAAAAGAACTTATATACTAAAGAAGAAGTAGATGGAATCAGACTCGGATATGGTATAATAGAAAAAGGGAAAGAATTATTTAGGGAACTCAATAAAGAAGAAGTTAAAATTGTATTACAGGGAATAGATACTATAGAAAAAGACTATTTTGACAAAGCAATTTTAGAAAATAAATAATGCCGATGGTCGGAATCGAACCGACACGAAGTTGCCTTCGGTGGATTTTGAATCCACTGCGTCTACCAGTTTCACCACATCGGCTTTAAAATTACTTTTTAGTCACCTGCTTCGAGGTATTTGCCTTTCCCTCTGGCAACAATCTTTCCAATCTCGTTCTCAATTTCCGCTCTATTTTCAATCACCTTCTTATTTTTTTTCACAAACCATCCCCTGAGGTGGAGGGGTTCATTTGTGAAAGCAGGTTGCAGATAGCGAACTGTTAACTCTCCCGTTACGGTATCAAAATTCATTGCCTCGTTAATTTTTGCCATAATCTCATCGAGAATTGTGGCAATGATTCCGGGATGAATCATATCCGGTTGACCCTGGAATTTTGCGGGACAGGTATAATCACCATAAGCGGTTTTAGTGTCCTCATCAAATGTAATTTTGAGTTGAAGTCCGTCCTCGTTATCTGGACTTGAACCAAAGCTTATATTTTTTTTGGGTGCTGACTTCATAGCTTATTAAAATCCATTTTTACTTCATTTTGTCAAGCAGAAATCCATAGAAACCTAATGGTTCTTATGACACTTATCTTAGATAGTATCGGAAATAAATAATCGTATTCCATTAAAATTAACAAAACAAAATTGCAGGATGTCGAAAATAGTAAGGGAGAAAGGAATTGGCTTCTGAGAATATAGAAACAAACCAGGATAAAAATATACAATCAGAAGGAATATCTCCCCCCTACTCGGTAGAAGAAATTATAGGGGATATAGCAGTAAATCAGGCCCACAAAAGGCCCCTTCAAAATGCAGAATCCATGTTAAAACGTGGAAATTTAAAGAGTGCATTAGAAATATATGCAAGAGTTCTCCAAAGGGTAAAAGACCCCGATTCTACTGCAAAAATCAAAGAAATAATAGATAATATCAGTGTAGAAGTGCAAAAAGAT
>CANGZW010000110.1 GCA_947458405.1 Leptospiraceae bacterium | reverse complement strand
TCCAAGTTCAAACTCAAAGAGTGGATTTAGTCTGAATAGATTCCCCATGATTTTAATTCTTCAGGGATGACCTCTTTTTTTCTATTAGAAAATTCATCCTTATATTCGGCCAAATTTTGAATGAATTCATCACTGAATCCGACTTTTTTTCGAGTTTCTGGAAAGTAAAAGTATCCTTTTGCCCTCCGGGGTGTAAATGGAAATACTAAATTTTGTGAATAATGCTCCCAATCACTTTCCTCGGGATTTTTATTTTTTTGTAACACACGTACACCTCTTTTTACATGAGAAAGTTCATCCTTATAAATTAAATCCATAATTCGAGCCGATTCAGTATCACCATTTATTTCAAAAATTTTACTATAAAGTGTTGCAAAGTCCAAATTGGCACCTTCTAGGGAAAGACTCATGATCGAACTAAAATTATCAAATGTTATCATAAGGGGAGTAAATTTCCAAAATATAAAGTTCAATGGCTTATCCCCAAATTCCATTCCCAACTCATGAATTCTATTGATGTATAAACTCAAATGCTTTTGTTCTTCTTTTAGGGTTTTAAATAGATCCCTTCTAAATAAAGGGTCAATGTTTTGAAATTTTAAGAGTGCCCAGGCAAAGATTTCTAGAGCCATGAGTTCATGGTTAGCAAAGTGATGAATGGCTAGGGCTCTATTTGTTTTTTGATTTAAGTGCTCGAGACGTGGTATCTTTGACTTTTTATCTGAAAAAAGAATCTTATTTTCTCTCTTCGGTTTATCCGGTAATACAATAGATAAATTTGGAATATCAATTATATCCTTTGGTGGTGGAGTCAACTTATCACTCAATTTTTCAGATAATAGTATAAAAAGACAATATTCATTTACAGTCATATATTTACTAACTATTAGTTAGTCCTCTTTGGTTTATTATATTGGCAACTATCTCGGGATACTCTAGGTGTATTGCATGTTTTGCGAAAGGTACTACATCTAATGTACTCCCCTTTATCCAAGAGTGTAAATCTTTCATTGAATCTAAATTTGTGATCGAATCATTTTCTCCAGAAATAATATGAGTAGGAATTTTTATTTTTTCTACTGCTTTTCCAAAGAATATTTCATTTTCTCTTTCTATGGTGTTTTCTGCAAGCATTTCATAAGCGGGTAAATTCCATTCATATACAAGTGTATCCTGTAAAAAAGGAGAGGGATCGGGAAAGTCTTTGTGATACAATTCATGGAGTAATCTTAGAACTTCTTTTCTATTTCGTGGGAATAGGATAGAACGAATTTCATCTCTTTGGGGGTGGGGATGATTTCCGGAAGAAATCAAAACCAATCGGGTAATTCGTTTTTCTTTTTTGGCATCCAAAAGAGCTAAATGTTGGGACAATAACCCGCCCATAGAATGTCCCACTAAAGTAACATTTCTTAAATCTAAAATGCTAATATATTCATATATGATTTGGGCGATTATGTCTAAATGCAGTAAAAATTTAATCATCGGAAGTTTATTTTTTCCAAACCCCGGAACATCGGGAATATAGAGTTTCCATCTCTGTGAAAGATGGGGGATGAGTCTACGAAATCCAAAGGAAGCATCCAATAGCCCATGCAATAAAACTAAATTTTCCCCCGGATTTCTCGATTCAAAATGCGAAAAGGGAATTCCTCCCACTGTATTTTTTTTTTCTTGGAGGTGGAGGACTTTTTCTAACATTCGGTATCTCTTAAATGTATAGAAAAAATAGACTAGTTTATATAAAATTTTATTCATTTTGCATTAGTCATGAAAATTGCTTTTTAGAAATGGGTATATTTCAGATAATAACTATAAATGGCAAGAAGTAGAAAATCTAAAAAAAATAACCCTAAAAATTTTTTCTCACTTTTTCTAACGGGGATATTTATGTCTGTAGTACTAACAATTCTGACTTTTCTGGGAGGGACCTTTTTTGTTTGGAGCGATAATAGAACAAAAGTGGATGATGCTCTCCGAAAATTCAGTGAAGAGGTCAATGTAGGTGAGGCGGGTTACGATAGGGACGCTCTTACTAAACCAATCAAAATATTAGATAAAAATAATAATCTTATTGGTGAGTTTTACAAAAAAAACTATAAACCTATTCGGGTGGATAACCTTTACAAACATTCCACATTGGTCTGGGCTTTACTTTCTTCTGAAGATAGGACTTTTTTTCAACACAAGGGAGTTTCTTACAAAGCCCTCGGAAGGGCGATTTATATCAACCTAACCTCGGGAAAATTTGTTCAGGGGGGTAGTACAATCACCCAGCAACTTGCAAAATTATCCCTAAATCTTGGAGAAAGAAATATCTTCAATAAAATTACAGAGACATTTTGTGCGTACTACATTGAATTAAATTATGACAAAAGTACTATTTTAACCATGTATATGAATCAAATATTTCTGGGAGAAGGTAACATTGGACTTGAGGCAGCATCCCAGTATTACTTTGGAAAATCAGCCTATCTATTGACTCCAGCTGAAGCGGCTTTGTTGGTTGGTGTAATACCTGCACCCTCTATTTATAATCCTGTGAGAAATCTTAAGATCGCTTTAGATAGGCAGGATATGATTTTAAAATCAATGTCTGTCAATACTGAGTTATACAATGGATCCTTGGAATATAGAAATTTTAATGAAACAAAGATAAATACAGAGCTCACAAAATTCAAATCCACCTATAATATTAAAAAGCCCAAAGGGGAGAGATCCAAACCGACCAGTAAAATTGGAACCTTTGGGTATGACAGAGATTTTCGAATTAACCATGCCCCCGAATTTAATGACAGCATTCGAAGTGATATTTTAAAAATGTATACCAACCAAGAACTCGAATCCAAGGACCTGGCAGTTTATACATCCTTGGATTTGGGTAAACAAAGAATTGCCCAACAGGCGATTGTAGAGGGTGTCGAACAAATTAAATCCGAGTTGGAAAAAAGAAGACAGTCTTTTCTAAAAAATAAAAACGAAACAGAAGCCCTAAGAGAAAAAGAAATCATCGATGGGATGAATGGGGCAGTAGTGTCTATCGATCCCCTTACGGGTTTCGTAGAAGCCTATGTTGGGGCTGTAAAATTAAATTCAGTCTATAGATTAAATCGGGCGGAAGATTCCCGTAGGCAACCGGGATCTGCCCTAAAGGGGCTCATCTATGCACTTGCCTTAGAAAAACGCATCATCAATCCCTCTAGCATAGTTGTAGATGAAAAAATAGATATCAATGGCTATTCACCCAAAAATTGGTACAAGGGCTTTAAGGGGAAAATGACAGCCAGAGAAGCCTTAGGATTGTCTGTAAATACAGTTACGGTGAAACTTCTCAAAGAAATTGGCGTGTCTGTATTTCTCGAGAGACTTGCTGAAATTCTCCAAACCAGTGCTGTAGACTTAAAAGATCGCATGGGAAGTAATCTCTCTTTGGCTTTGGGAACGGGCGAATTGACTCCCTATGAATTGGCTTTGGTGTATGCCACAATCTCGAATGGGGGTCGCCAATTATTTCCAAAAAAAATACTGAGAATTGTGGATGAAAAAACGGGAGAAACAATATTCAATGATGAATTCCAGCCCGAAACAGTGGATGTAATCATTGACCCCATTGCCTGTGCTATGGCTATCAATATGATGGAAGCGGTTCTCTCCGAACAGGGCACAATGCAAATCAAACAAAAAGTAAACGAATCATTCCCTATGGCGGGTAAGACGGGTACTACACAAATTCCCGCAAGTGTTCAAAAAAAATGGGGGAATAGGTCAGGGGTGAGAGATGTATGGTTTGCAGGTATTACTCCTAATTTAGTAACTACGGTTTGGATTGGAAATGATGCGGGAGCCCCCTTTCCCGGTTCGGGTGCAGGGAATGCGGGACCCGTATGGAAAAAATATGTAACTGGTATTTTTAAAACAATGAAAATGGAGGGAGAATTAATTCAAGTTTATACAGAGGACAATTATGTTTTGGTAGATATTTGTGGTGATACAGGCGAAGTGTTATCCGAATCCGAAAATTGTAAGTTTCCGTTGTACAAACAATTTTATTATAAAGGAGAAGAGCCCAAAATCAGTAAATCAGATGCCGACTTCTTGCATAATAAAGAAGCCGAGTCTCCCTCCAAACAAGAGGATAATAAGAACTTAATCTACGAACCATATTACCCCGGTGAAGAGGAAGATACCGAATAATTAAATTTTTACCCAATCAAACTGTCGTCCAAACCCCATCTTTTCTAACTCATTCCAGGAAGCATAATTATCAGATTTTAAAATTCTATTTTCTTTTAGATATTCCAGTGTAATACTATCCCCCTCTAAGGGATTTTTTCTTTTTAAAATCGGCGACTCCATATCAAGGGAAACAATAGGACTTTCTTCTTCAATGGGTAAGGAATTTTTAAATAAATTCCAGACTTCTTCTTTATTGAATAATACTGGGCAAAAATCTCTGATACCCATGGATAAGTCCTTAAAAATATTTGGTTTATCAAAATCTTTGATACCCACTATTACTGGAAAATTGGATTTATAATTTTTAATGATTCTCAGCTCCCGTATAAGGAGTAAAATATCCATCCCATTGTAATCCCAATCCAGAACCAAAATATCATAGTCTTTTTCATCCAAAGTATAGAGGGCTAATTCGGGGCTATTGGCATTAGTTGCATTGAGAGAATAAAATCGAAAAAGAGAAAGTAGAAGTGAGTTTAATCTATCCGAGCCAGTCCACAAAAGAATTTTCAGGGAGGTATCGGGAATACAACGATTTGCGACATACGAAATACAGGATTTTAAGGAGTACTTTTCCAAATTCCAAAAAGAAATCGTATCTGTAGTGTTTAAAAATTCTAACTCTATTTCAGAGAGTCTTCCCACTACACTTAAATCTATTGCCCAGTCTCTTATTAGATTGATTGCAGACTCACTAAATCCATTGATAAGTAAAATCTGCCCTTTATCAAGGGAGGGTATTCCTTCGAAATTATTCCAGTAAAGTAGTGTATTTCCACTTGATCGTAAAGCGTACTGCAGAAATTCCCATTCTGCGTCATACAAGTTATTAGTTATAATTGCAAAGGGTTGTGACTCAGAGTTAACGATAAACATTATTCAGCTACTGTACAGGATAAAATAAAAGGGTCAAAAACCTGGCTGATGTACAACTTATTTTTGAAACTTATACCTGTACTTGCTCCACTAATTTGTTCGCCATCATTCGCATAAATTTCTTTTGTAGTACCATCAGGAAAAATTCGAAATATTTGCGAGGGAGATGTCTTTTCTTTATTTCCTGCATGACCCAAAAATCTCATGTTTGATTTATGACCTGCCACTAAGATATTTCCATTTTCTTCTTCTTCCAAATTGTCAGGACCAGAGCCGAGCTCGATCTTTTTTACCAGTTTCAATTCGGGTGATCCCGAATTTGAATAACTCAACTCATATTTGAGTACAGACTCATATACATGAGACGATCTGTAAAGATAGTCCTTTCCATTCTCTTTTTTAATGAGTATTCCATTTCCAAAGGCAGTTTTTTCTCCCAAAAGACTCCATTCCTTTCCATTGTAGTACGAAATAGGAGAGGAATTTAAACGGAGTAGTACGTGTATAATTTGACCGAACTGTCCTGTTGGAATATCATTAGATACAAAAATCTTTCCATCCTGTGTTACAAAAAGATCATTGGGGCTTAAGAGGTTTTCATTTTTTAATGTAGATTCATAAATGAGTTTGTCTTTTTCAATTTTGAAAATTTCAATCGTATGCTCACTTCCCCCAATGAGTTTGGGATGACTGATGACATAGAGTTTTTTAGTGCCCGCTACATTTGCAAAAAATATCCCATGGGGAGCAAACTTCTCTGGATAATTTATTTCCATTTTTACGGGAATCTTAGCCTCTTTTTTTAAATCTAAGGTGAAAATATAGCCAGTTTTGTTTTTTTCTCGTCTTTCGTGGGAAGAAATATACAGAATTCCAGATTCTCTATCAATAGCGATGTCTTCGGGACCCGGAGTTCCGGAAATTTTCTCACAGTTCCCCGATCCTTTCGGATCTACATGAGAAAAGCAATTCATCGTAAGAAATCCTAAAAGGAATAGGGAAGGTATAAAAAAGTTAGAAGAATTGAATGGTAGGGGAGAATATTTTAAAAAAGCATTCATACCCACCAACAATTTGGGGCAAACTTGAGGCTGACAAGTAGAATTTCAACCTTCTTTTTCGAGAATTTTGATGTCATCTATTAAATTTTGAATAGAATCTCCTTTGTTTCCATTATAGAGGCCTCTGAAATTGAGATTCTTATCAATGAGATAAACCCTCTCGGAGTGTACAAAATCTTTATCTTCCACTTTTTTGGTAGCGGCATCTGTATCTGCCTGGAATGTTTTGCGGGCTAACTCAAAAATTTTCTCTCTATCGCCTGTGAGAAGTGACCATTTGGAATCAATGATTCCTTTTTCCCCTGCAAACTTTCTGAGTTCGGGTGGGGTATCTAAATCGGGTGTTACAGAAAATGATACGATCTGAACGTTTGGATCATTTGCGTATTCAGTTTGCACAAATTTGATATTACGAACAATATTGGGACAAATCCCATGGCAACGGGCAAAAAAGAAAGAAACAACTGTCAATTTATTTTTAAGATTGTCCCTACCAAATTTTTCATCCTTTTGGTTGATAAATTCAAAAAAATCAACTTTTTTGCTCTCATAGGAAACCTTTCCGGGTTCCATCCAATAAGGCTCAAAATCTTTTCCCCTAAAATAGGGAAGGGGATCATTTTTTGGTTTGTCAAAATGTGTAAGACTTTTATCCCGATTCCCTTCCTTTTGGTTATCATTACAGGCAAACAGAAATACAGATACTATAAGCAATAAAACATAGAATAATTTTTTTGATATTTTTTTGGTAAATAAATTAATAAATTTCATTTTGTATTTTGAATTTAAAAAGAATCGGTCTTCTTTTTTGATTCATCTCCCTTTACTGTTAGACAGAGTTTAGATCCTAGAACTCCATATATCTTTTCTGTAGTATAAATGGTATTTGCATAGACTAAACCGTCTTTTCTCCAGACTTTTTGACCGATGAGTTTTCCATTGTCATAAGCGGAAACGCTATACACATTCCCATTTTCCTGCCATTCCCAATGCACTCCATTGCTTTCCCCTTTGTCATTGTATTCAAACCAAAAACGAGGATTCCCACTCGGATACCATCCCTTATGGATTCCCACTTTTTTACCCTCTGAATAAAAGTATTCCGTAATTAATTGCCCATTATCGTGAACATCATAGGTTCTACCTTCTTGCAAGCCATTTTTAAATTCCGCTGTTCGGGTTACTCCATTGGGAAAAGGGGTCACTTGAAAACCTGTAAAGATTTCGCCCTTGTATGATAGAATACTTTCTAATCCATATTTAAAATTGGGATCATTTTCAAGATAGCTAGGAGGGGAGCAATAGAGACTAAATATAAGAAATAAAAAATTGAGCAATTTCATAGTGAACCTTTTAAGAAGAGATTTTACTTACTACATTATTAGACTCCATATAGTAAGTAAAATAATTATTTTTATTTAGATGTTCCTGGTGTACCTATCAAATTGGTGGAGAGAATGATTCCATACAATCCGCTAGCATTGTTTATGTGGTAGTGGTATGAATTTGATGTGGTATGTACACTGTTTGTCTGATAATTATCTTTGTATGCCCAAGAAGTTGGTAAAGTTGTAGGGGTACTTGTGCATTTTGTGGTACTACCTGTAGCGGCTAAAGAAAAACTAGAAGTGTTGCTGGTTGCAGTGTCATGCAATTTACCAAAGATCAAGTAACCATCCATAGCAATACCTACTAATACATTATCAGTGTTGCTTATCTTTGGAGGCTCTACGTGATAATGGTAGGATCCAGTACTTGTAGGATGTGCTTGCGAACTATCAAATGTGTAATATTCGTTAGATAGTGAATCCCCCGGTCCGGCAACGTCATTGTAGAAAACAATACCATTAGTAGCAACACCAATCGGTCCCATAAATGCGGCAGGTGCAGTAGTTGTAGTGTTTGTGATAGGTACAGTGATTGTATAACTTTGTGCTATAATATAATTAGGGTTTCCATAATTAGAGGTTGAGTATAGACTACTCTCATATCCAGAGCTACTACTACCCCAGTAGTAACTTTTGTAAGTTGGTATAGAAGATGTTTTGAAAATATAGTCTGTTCCACTTGCAGTTACAGTAACACAAGTAAATGTTTTAGCGATAAAATCAGCAACACCAGTTCCAAAAGATGAAGTACAGGTTGCGCTATACGTGCTAGCACTACTGCTACTACTTTTCAGTAAAAAATAGGCAGCAGCAGAATTTTTGCTATTATCAGTCTTACTTGAAGTAAATGCGCTGCAGTTCACTATAACGGCTAAGGTTGTTATGAGTATTATTTTTTTCATATTATGAGAATAATATATATATCAATAGTTGTCAATGGTTTTCTGGAAAAAATAGAAAATAACATTTGCTTCTCAATAAATAAGTTATTTCTTAGTATTGCAAAGCTACTATTGATTTAATTGGATAATTTTTTTAAAAAAAAATAATTCTATTGATTTGTATTTAGAATCAGCTATAATTCTATTTTAAACTCGTATGTATTATTTCAGTTCGTCTTACATTTTTCTATTATTTCTATTAGAAATCAATTTCCCCCCAATGTACGACAATAAACTTTCTAACGCATATTTAGAATTAGAATCATTCTTGTGGTACTGAGTAGGGGAGAATTAGAGGCTAATTAAGAGAAATAAAAAATTGAGTGATTGCAAGAAGAGCTTTTGGAAAGAGAATTTTACTTACTCCACTATTAGACTATAATGAAGTAAGTAAATTGTAGAATTTTTATAGAGATGTTCCTGCCGCACCTATCAAATTGGTGGAGAGAATGATTCCATACAATCCGCTAGCATTGTTTATGTGGTAGTGGTATGAATTTGTTCCGGCTGTATGAGAGGTATTTGTCTCATAATTGGACTTGTATGCCCAAGAAGTTGGTAAAGTAGTAGGTGTGCTAGAGCATTTGGTAGTACTACCTGTAGCAGCTAAAGAAAAACTAGTAGTGTTGCTGGTAGCAGTGTCATGCAATTTACCAAAGACCAAATAACCATCCATAGCAATACCTACTAATACATTATCAGTATTAGTAAGCTTTGGAGGCTCTACGTGATAATGGTAGGATCCTGTACTTGTAGGGTGGCCTTGTGCAGTATCAAATGTGTAATATTCGTTTGAAAGTGAATCCCCCGGTCCGGCAACGTCATTGTAGAATACAATACCATTAGTTGCAAGGCCAATTGGTCCCATAGCCGCGGCAGGTGCAGTGGTTGAAGTGCTTTTGATAGGAACAGTGATTGTATAAGCCTGAGATAAAATATAATTAGGGTTTCCATAATTAGAGGTTGAGTAAAGAGTACTCTCATACCCAGAGCTGGTACTACCCCAGTAATAACTTTTGTAAGTTGGTATAGAAGATGTTTTGAAAATATAGTTTGTTCCACTTGCAGTAACTGTAACACAAGTAAATGTTTTTGCAATAAAATCAGCTACACCAGTTCCGAAAGATGAAGTACATGTAGTACTATAGGAACTACTACTACTATTCAGTAAATAATAGGCGGCAGCAGCAGAAGTTTTGCTATTATCTGTCTTACTTGAAGTAAATGCACTGCAGTTCATTATAAGAGATAAACTTGTTATGAGGATTATTTGTTTCATATTGTGACACTATTTTTTAAACTATAATTGTCAATAAATTTTTGATTAAAATAATTTATTTCCAGAATGTTTTGTTAATGAATTATTACTTATTATTGTTAGACTACCCTCGAGTTAATTAGTTAACAATAACTAATAAAAAACTTCTTTTTTGACTTATATTAAGAACTACTTAAGATTTAGTTCAGTAATAGCTCTACCTCTATCAATTTGTAGTACGTATTTCTATTATTTCTATTAGAAACCAACACCACTAGTATATAGCAATACGCTTTCTAGCCCATATTCATAATAGAATTATTCTAATTCTATTATGAAGTAGAGTCTAAAAAAAAATAAAAAAATTTAGTGATTTAAGTATGTGATTTTGGAAAGAGAGTTATACTTACCACACTATTAGATAATAATGTAGTAAGTAAATAAAAGAATGTTTAGAGAGATGTTCCTCCAGCTCCAATCAATTTAGTTGAGAGAATGATTCCTAGCACTTCGCTACCATTGTTAACATGGTAATGGTATGAATTTGTACCAGCAGTATGGGAGGTATTAGTCTCATAATTGGATTTGTATGCCCAAGTTGTAGGTAATGTAGTACTTAAACCTGAACCCACACATTTTGTTGAACTTGATGTTCCTGCTAAGGAAAAGGATGTAAGTCCAGAGGTTGTGGTATCATGTTTCTTACCGAATATCAAATAACCATCCATGGCTATACCCACCAAGGCTGAATCAGTATTTGTAATCTTTGGTGGCTCAACATGGTAATGGTAGGACCCAGTGTTAGTAGGATGTCCTTGAGCTGTATCAAAAGTGTAGTACTCTGTTGCCAGACTATCTCCCGGTGCAGCATAATCATTGTAAATCACAATTCCATTGGTAGCTACACCAATTGTTCCCAAAGCCGCGGAAGGCGCTGTAGTAGAAGTGTTTGTAATTGGTACTGTGATGGTATAAGACTGAGATAAAATTTTATTAGGGTTTCCGTAATTAGTTCCTGTTGTGTTTGAGTAAAAAGCATTTTCATACCCAAGGCTGGTACTACCCCAGTAGTAGCTTTTATAAGTTGGTAAAGAGGATGTCTTGAAAATATAGTTTGTACCACTTACAGTTACAGTGACACAAGTAAATGTTTTCGAGATAAAATCTGCAACACCAGTTCCGAAAGAGGAAGTACAGGTAGTACTATAGGCACTACTACTCAGTAAATAATAAGCGGCTAGTAAGGGAGTCTTACTATCACTACTCTTACTTGAAGTAAATGCACTGCAGTTTACTACAAGGGCTAGGATTGTTATTAGGATTATTTTTTTCATGAGAAAATGGTAAAAATTATAATTAATATTGTCAATAAAAATCTTGATAAAAACTAGATTAAAATAATAATTTTCAGTAATAAATTATTTCTTATTACTACTAGACTACCCTTGAGTTAATTGGTTAATAATAAGTCAATAAAAACATTTTTATTGACTTATATTAAGAACTACCTAAGATTTAATTCTGTAATAGCTTTACTTTAATCAGTTTGTCATACGTTTTTCAGTTATTTCTCTTAGAATTCATCACACCCCAGTGTACGTCAAAACATTTTCTAACCCAAATTTAGAATTAGAATTATTCTAATTCTAATAGTAGGTAGAGTCATAAAAAAAGAAATAAAAAATTGAGTGATTATAGGGTAGGCTTTTGTCAAGAGAGATTTTCTCACCACATTTTTAAACTTAATTTGCAGTGAGAAAAAGAAGAATTCCTACTGAGAAGTTCCGGCTGTACCGATCAATTTTGTTGAGAGAATTATTCCATTCACTTCGCTACTATTGTTTACATGGTAGTGGTATTCATTTGTTCCGGCTGTGTGGGAGGTGTTTGTCTCATAATTGGACTTGTATGCCCAGGTAGTTGGTAAAGTTGTAGGATTACTTGTGCATTTTGTAG
>CANGZW010000109.1 GCA_947458405.1 Leptospiraceae bacterium | reverse complement strand
GTGTAATACCAACAAAATTTACTTGCTGATAATATCTATAATTTTACCCATAATCGTCATGAGATCAAAATCTTTTGGTGTAAAGATTTCCTTTATTCCAATGCTTTTTAATCCTGCAAAATCAGACTCGGGTATAATTCCTCCAAACACAACGGGGATATGATCTTTTGCTTTGTAATGCACTAACTCCTTCATGATTCCATCTGCGATCTCTTTGTGGGATCCCGAAAGAATTGAAATACCAATTATATCTGCATTTTCCTCTACAGCACTCTGAACAATCTCTTCTGGTGTAAGACGTATTCCTGAATAAATCACATCGAATCCGGAATGTTTGGCTGAAATAGCAATCATTTCTGCACCATTGGAATGTCCATCCAGTCCGGGCTTACCCACTACTATTTTGGGGCGATGCCCTTTAAGGGAAACGAACTTTTCTACTTTTGCCCGTACCTCATTTACTTTTTCATTTTCGATTTTAAGAATTTGTCCTTCCACTCCCGTAGAGGGTTGGTAGGTTCCAAAAATATCTCGTAGTGCATCTGACCATTCTCCAGTTGTGATACCAGCCTTTGCACACTCAATAGAAGCAGGAAACATATTTTCATTGTTATTTGCCGCATGCTTTAATTTATCAAGGGCGGCTTTAGCCTTGGCCTCATCCCTTTTTGCTAGGGCTGCCTCGAGATTTTTTTGAGTCAATTCAGCCGAAGCAAGATCAATCTTAAAAATCCCACCATCGGTATCGGTCATTAAGGGAGACTTTATCCCTTCGGTCCATTTGTTTTTTCCTACGATGATCTGATCTCCGGAGTTGATTCGACTCATTCTATCCGATTGGCTTTTTACAAGCTGACTTTTGAGGTATCCATTTTCAATGGCTTTGATTGCCCCACCCATATCCAAAATTTTTTGTATCTCAGTGTAAGCACTTGTTTTGAGTTCATTTACCTTTCCCTCGATTACCTTGGATCCATCAAAAATATCCGGGTACTCTAAAAGGTCACTTTCAAAGGCTAAAATTTGTTGGAGTCTAAGAGACCACTGTTGGTCCCAAGGACGGGGAAGACTCATCGCTTCATTCCAGGCGGGTAACTGAAGGGCTCTACACCTGGCTTTTCGGGAGAGGGTAACCCCTAAAGATTCCAGAATAATTCTCCAGGCATTGTTTTCGGGTTGTTCCTCGGTGAGTCCGAGAGAGTTCACCTGAACCCCATAGCGGAAGATTCTGTACTTAGGATTTTTTACCTTGTATCGATCTCTGGTAATTTCTTCCCACATCTCTGTAAAAGCTCGCATTTTGCTCATCTCTTCCACAAAGCGCATCCCTGCATTTACAAAAAAAGAAATCCTTCCCACGCATTTTTCAAATTCTTCCTCATTGAAACAATTTCTCTCTTTGATAGCATCTAAAATGCCAATAGCTGTTGCAAGGGCAAAAGCAAGCTCCTGAACGGGAGTAGCACCCGCTTCCTGAAGATGGTAGGAGCATATATTGGAGGGATTCCATTTGGGAACATTTCGGAGACAATATTCATACATATCCACAATCATTCGAATAGATTCATTCGGGGGAAAGATGTATGTCCCTCTGGCAAGGTACTCCTTGATGATGTCATTTTGGGTAGTTCCTTCTAGTTTGTCCTTGGGAACGTTTTGCTCCTCGGCAAGGGCAATGTAGAGCGATAGGAGCCACATGGAGGTCGCATTGATGGTCATAGATGTATTCATCTCTCCGAGGGGAATCTGTTCAAAGAGAATGCGAAAATCATCGAGGGAATTGATGGGAACCCCTACCTTACCCACTTCGGGCTTAGCGATGGGATGATTGGAGCTATATCCACATTGTGTAGGCAAATCAAAAGCAATAGAGAGTCCTGTCTGCCCCTTCGATAAGTTTTTTCGAAATAGCTCATTTGATGATTTAGCGTTAGTATGACCCGCATACGTTCTGAATATCCATGGCTTATCTTTTGTAACTTCGCCAGTTTCGGTATATAATGTGTGAGATTGCTTGTTATCCATAGTTTTCTATATATCACTTCAAAAATATTATATTAAAATTTCAGCTATATTTTTAAGTGGTACCAAAAAAAACCATGTTATTTGAAAGAGAAGACAAGCCAGGGGTTCTTCAAACTGTTTTTTCTGTTCTATGCCTCACGATAGTTTTGTTTCTATTGTACTACGCAAAAGGAGAGATTAGCACACCCCAAACTATTGAAAGTCTGGCAAATCTTAAATCCATTCAGGAATTAGGACAGTCAAGGGTATACCATGATCTCGTTCCATCCCTAATGATGAACTTCTTTCGCAAGCTACCTTTCTTTAGCATTCTCTCTGCCTATCAACTTGCTTTGGCTTCTATTTTTAGCCTTTTTTTACATTCTATTCTATTGCTTTTTTATCGTAAAAAGTGGAAAATGTACCATTTTTTTATCGTCTATTTTTCTGCTTTCCTGCCTTATTCCTTTTATATTCCCTTTTATTTTTACGGGGAGTTATATTGTATTACATTTATTTTTTTATTGATCTATGTCTTTAATTTTGATGAAATCAGAGATCTTGTGAATATAATTATTTTTACACTTTTATCCCTTTTTTCCGATTTGGGTGTGTTTTTAGTCTATTATTTGGTATTTGTTTTTCTTTCCACTTTTCAAAAAATGCAGGAAAAAAAATCTAAGACCACTGTTTTCTTTAAAAAGAAGAATATTCCCTTTAGGATTTTGATTGGGTATTTGGGTTTATTTTTGGTTGCGATTGCTTTTATCTCTATTTTTGATTTTTTTGGACCTAACTCGGTGAATATTCTTGCCATTAAGATATACCATGTTAGTCTACCCGTTGTATTTATAGTTCTTATTCAATTTGTTTTACAACTTCTCATCAGATTGGAAGAGGGAGCTCCCGAATATGTGGGGGCACTTTGTATTTTGATTGCCTCTTTGGGATTGGGATATTATACTTATAAACTTCCTCAGGGAGAAAATTTAGATTCTATTAAAAAGATTGAGTCGGAGGTTGTATCTCTTAAAAAAGATGGCAAGATTTCTCCCGAAGCTATCTTTTATGGACGGAGGTCTCTGAGCGACCCTCTCTATTACAGAGCGGAAATAAGTGTTAACTATGATTCAAAAGATCTAAAAAAGACAGACTTTCTGATCTTAGAAAACCTCAACGGATCCCAAAGACAATATTTGGACAGAAAAAATATCCCTCCCGCAGTCTTTATTTCTTATCATTTTATCAATTCTTCTACTCTTTTGATCTCCAAAGATTTAATGGATAGGGTTTTGAGCGATTCAGATGAAAGTGATCTCCGCAAATCTATCAAACTTCAGCTTCAGCTTTTGACTCCTGGAGAAATTCTTCCTGTAGATAAGTTCAATCGTTTTCTAAATCAAATCTTCGGATTCTAGTGAAACCTTTATCTACAGGATCTGCCAATGGTCTTCCCTTTAACAAAGACTATTGGGATGATATGTATGCAGAGGACGATGAGTCTGTTATTGATGGGGTTTTTAATGCGGAAGGTCATGCTAAATATTTATTTGAACTATTTAAGCTGATGGAGATAAATATCAGATCAATTGGGGATATGGGTTTTGGATTGGGTGTTTTGCTCAAAGAGTTTGTAAGACAATTTAAGCCTTCCCGAATAATAGCAATCGATCCTTCTGAAGAATGTATTACGAGAATAATCAAAGAAAAATGGATTAAAAGTCTGAATATAGCAATAAAACAATCCACAATAGAAGAGTTTGATATAAAATTTATAAAAGAAAAACCACTTGATCTAGTTTTATGTAATTCTGTACTACAATATCTTCCAAATAAAAATATAGAGCCTGTATTTGAAAAACTCGCCTTGATTTCTAAATATGTTTATATTGCAATTCCAACTGCAAAAGACTATGAATATATGAGAAGTGAGTTAAATTTTACCGATCCTTATGCTTATGAGAGAAGTAGAAATTTTTATATTAAAGCATGGAAAAAACATTTTATTGCCATATCTCATAATCTCTTAGAAAGTAGATACAACGTGAAAGAATCTCCATTTTTGTATGAATTGTTCCGGTATTAAGAATGAATAGAGCTCGTTATATAATATATTTATTTATATTTTTAATAAGTTCCCTTCTTTATTTCCAATCAATTAATCTTACAGGGAAAGGGTATATTTACAAAAAAATAGAAGAAACCGATAGAGTGGGTGTTGTTCTCATGGATCCAAGTGGGGATGTAGAAAAAAAATTAAACGATTCCCCAGATATTATTCCCGTAAATGACACCGAAAAAATTTACCCCGATCAAACCCTAATTAGTTCAAATAATTCGTCATACTATTTATTTTTTCCCTCCGAGACTACAGTTAAAGTATTTCCGAATACAGAACTAGTAATCAGAAGAATGGTATACAATAAAGAGGGGAATATTGACGAAATACATATAAAGAGGGGAGTTATTTCTGTAAAATCAGCCAAAAGAAAAAGTAACGATCATTTTACAATTATCACTCCCTCTCTGATAATTGGGATTCGTGGACTTGAGGCAAGAATAGAAGTAAATCCGATCAAAAAAATATCTAGGGTAATTTCTTTTGAAGGCAACGTATATGTGACACAGCATAAAGATGAAATTCCCCTGAGCCCTGAGCCAATTTGTAATGTCTCAAAAGATGAAATGGCTTTAGAAGAGGACTTTAGGGGCAACATAGACAAGGTTCCATTTGATTTTACCGAATATTCAATTGAAAATCAAACTAAGTTTAATTACTCTGAACTTGATCTTTTAGCAGTCTATAATCGAACAGAAATTGAAAAAATCACTATGAAAGATGGAACACTGTTTAGGGGAGTGATGACTGGAATGAATGAAGAGTATTTATTTGTTCACACCCTAGATTCTCAAAAAAAATTACCTAAAAATCAGATTAAATCTATCGATGGTGATAAAATTCGATAGATTTGTCATACAATATTTTCAATACTGGTGCTTAAATCCTGAATTTGTAGTATAGATTCTTTGATCTTAGTCAAATGATCAGTACCAGGTGAAATGAGCATTCTCATGCTTCTTTTTAATTCATGTAATTCTTCATATATAGATGCTAGTAGATGAATATCTTTTGGTAGACTATCTTTGTAATACTCTTTAACCAATCTAGAGAGTCTTGATGGTATGTCAAAATAGCTTAACTCTACTATACTGACCTCGTCAATTGTATATAAAATCCAATTGATAATAGTAAGAGAAATAATCTTTTCTATCCTAGAAATATCTTCCTGTGTAGATTTTGAGTCGAGACTTTTGTAAAATTTTATTCTTTTTTCTAGATAATTTTGAAGAGTTCTATAATCTATTTTTTTGTCTTTAATTGTAGTCCATTTATCTTTTAATTTAATGAAGTATTTATCGCCAAAGATGGGTTTTCCTAACTCAACTAGATGAATGGCTGTAGGCTCAAAAATTTCTAGTCTATAGATTAGTGAGTCTCTATCTCCACTGATAAGACTTATTTCTTCTTTAAAATGATCGTTTAATATAGAATTTATGTCGTGTGTAAAAGATGTTCTTATGTGATCCTGTCCGCTGGCTAATAAAAAGAAATTTCTATCTGAACTCTCATTGAAATCTCCCCTTTCCCGTGAACCATAGTGTAGTACAAAGAAAGGCTGAAACGAACGGACATTCATCATTTCTTCTGACACGGATTGCCAAATATCTGTATGTACGTTATTCAAAGAATATCCTCATTCTAGCCAAATTTTCTAATATAGCCTTATATGCCCTATCTCTATCCTCATTGCTTCTAAAAGGAAGAGATTTAATATTATTTAGATCATGATAGATTATGTCTATCGAAGATTTATCAGGATTCTTTTTGATGGTGGAGACAAAATCCAAGTTTATGACTTCTGACTCTCCGAGCTTTAACCACATAGATAAATTATATATCGGATTAGAATAGAACCTAAAAAAGAAATTTTATAATTCCCGCTTGGGAAGATTTATTCTTGCGAAAGGAAATCCTTACCCAAAACCTATTTTCTATGTACAAAAATCTAGTAATTATCCCAGCATTTAACGAAGAACAAACAATCGAGGAAGTTGTTAGAACTTCTATTTCAAAAGCTGATATCTGTGTGGTCAATGATGCCTCCCGAGACAAAACAGGCAGTATTCTCGACAGATTGGCACAGGAGTTCCCCGAAAGACTGTATGTTATTCACCATGCAACAAATACCCATATTCCGGGGGGTATTCGCGATGGTATGAAATTGGCCCTAGAGAAAAAATACAACTACGTAGTGACAATGGATGCGGGTCTTTCCCATGATCCCGAAATGCTTCCCCAATTTTTTAATTATCCCGAATGTGATGTCTTAATAGGAAAACGGGAGAAAGTGGAAGGGGTGCCATTCTACCGAAAGGTTATCTCCTATCTTGCGGCGAAGGTCTTAAATTATTGCATGTCTTCTCACGTATTTGATTGGAAAGGACCCGGTATTTCTGACTGTACCTCAGGTTACAGAAGATATTCCAGTAAGGCTTTCACTAGTATTGCCAATGCAACTTTAGAATCCCGAGCCTTTGATTTCCACATGGAAGCCCTCACTATTGCCTACAGAGAAGGGGGCAAGGTGGAGGAAATAGGAATACACTATAAATTTTCGAATTCTTCGTTTAATAGAAGAGTATTAAAGCTGGCAATTGCTTTTGCTTGGAAACTACTAAAAAGAAAATGGGGTTTTGCTAAATAAGTTTTTTTGTATCTACTTAGTAATGGCTATTTATTATTAATAAACGGGTTTGGACGGTAGCCCAAGTTGCCGACAGGCTTCCTGTCAATTTTCAGTGAGGTCGAAGTGAACTACTAGATAGATAAGTTTTTTTCTCTAAAACTATTGGTATGACAAAGTTTTAGAGAAATACAAGAATAGAGATTTAATGTTTTACTAAAACTAGAAACTATTGATCATATCAATAACACTTTTTTCAGTTTCTGCGTCAATATCCACAAAATTGATAGCAACGTTATAATGTCCTTCGGAACCACTAGGATCACAACGAATTACTTTACCATTTACATTCACATCTCCCGAGAATCCATTTACCCGAATAGTAAGATGAAGAATCTGCCCTATGTCTACCTTTCCTTTGTGACTGAATTGGAGTCCCCCCTGGCTGATATCTTTGCCTTCACCATGTCCTACAGCTGATGGTGATACTTCCAATGAAAAATTGCTAGTAATTCGGGGGTATTTTCTTCTATCCATTTGTGTGCTATTATTAGGCATTGTATTGATCCTTTCTATTTTTTTATTTGAGATACAGGCTTACTACAAAGAGAAATTATACAGTAAATTCATTTAGCATGCAAGAAATTTTTTATGATTTAAAAAAAAATAAAGTGATAATATTTTAAATTAAAGAAAAACCTTTTACCAATTCTCTGGTAGACCTAAAAAGTTTTTCCGGATGGGTCTTTTATCTTTCGGAGTGGAGGTTGTTGTGGTACTGAGAATAAAGTCTTTCTGAAAAATAGGATCTTTAGCATTGATAAATGTAGAATCATTCTCAAATAAAAAAGTATCTATGGGAAGTTCGGGCTCGGGAAGATCAATACTCACTATATCTTCTAGGTCTAAATAATCCTGCGAGATTTGTGATTCTGCTTTTGCTATCACAGGAGTAGGTTTTGGGATTTGTTTTAGAGTCAAGAAGGGAACAGGTTCCTCTATTTCTTCTTCCTCGATTTCATCTAAATTTACTATATCTTTTTCTGCTATTTTTGTTTCAAAAGAATCTGCCATTTCCATTAAGTTATCCAAAAGTTCATCTGCTTCTTCCGATTCTGGACTAAATTCCTTGGGAGTTAGAGAAGATAAGTTAAAAGATAACTCATCTGACTTTTCTATGGCAGGAGAAAATTTTTGAGAAAGAGAGCTTAGATTCAATTCATAGGGAATATTATTTTCCATGCTAACAAGCTCCACCTTTAAAGAAGGAAGCTCCTTTTTTTTGTAAACGGGAGAATCATTTTCTATCTGCAAAGTTTTTTCGATTTGAAGATGAACCTCAGGGATATTTTTTGTAGAGAGATAGGTGAGATAAAACTCTCCATATAAAAAGTTTTTCATATCTATAAAGTTCTTTTGGATTGTCCCTAGATCTGACTGTCCTTCATAGAAATATTCTATCAATTCGTCTTCCCGTATATTTTCATCAGAAAGCAGGTAAGCACTTACCAAAAAAAGGACTAAATTGGAGTATTGAGACTGTGGATAAAAAATAAAAATATCTTTTCGATTCATCTGCAGAAGAAAATTGCTGAGGCTTTTTGCGTACAATAAATAAGAATCTTTCTTGTCATAATTTAACTTAGAGGGAAAGGTAGGCGCTTCTATTGTAAATGGTTCAAAACCTAGTTCCCGAAAGATGGGATAGAGTTGTAAGGACTTTTCGCCTATAGAAAAGAGAAATACCTTACCGAAGCGTTTATTTTTGAGTTGTTGGAGATATATTTCTGGGAGTTTATTGGAGATTAAAAAACTCTCTTCCACGGGCTTTAAGTATGCCACCGAGCCCGGGTTAGAGAATGGTAAGAAATTTTTCTTTGGATCACTCACAGGATTAGCCTATTTTTAATATTAGTTGTTTAGTTTTCCCAAGTCCACATTAAATTGGTAATCATAAAAAAGAACTTCCACTTTTGTTTCTACTTTTTTGCCATTTTCATAGAATGTGGCATTAAGTCTTGTAAAGGAAGGCTCCTGGTATGAAAAATTTACATCAAAATAAAGTTCTGTTTTGAACACTTCCAATCCTTCTTTAAGTGTACGGGGCTCTTTTAACATACGGATAATTTTTCCGGTTTCTTTATTGATCCAGATTTCTCCTTTTGACTCATTTGTATTTTGCTTGGGAATTACCGAGTAGTGTAAATAAGAACCACCCTCCTGGATTAGAGTAAAGTCAAATCGTTTAATTCCATCTACAGAAAGCCATTCTATGTCTTTTTTTAAACTCTTTTCAGGGCTACTGTCATTGACCGGTAATGGAGAGTTATTAATAATTCGTTCCTTTGTAAAAAAAAAGTATCTATTTGGTGATACAAAGTATCCAATCTGTTTCCTCTTTTCTATTGTTTCATAGCCCATAGATCTTGTGATAGATGTAATATCCTGTGATACTCGATAATTCTTGATTTGATTTCTATCTTTTTGATAAATCAGAGCACTTTTTTTAATCTGCTCGGGAATTTCTTCGGAAAGTAAATTAAGGGTTAGTATCAAAAAGATAGCGATGATTTGCATTCGATCTTGTTCTGACTTCTCTAATCAGTAATTGTGGTGATATACAGTTTGCTCCATTATGAAGTACAGGAGTTTCTTCTTCGGATGCATATTGGGCTGCAGAAATGGATGACCCCATGCCTGCGGGATTTAAGGAAATATAATCAGTGCTACCTTTAACATAAGATCCACCCGATGCAGGTAAAGGGCTTGTGCTTAATGTCCCACTTCTGAGATACGTAGAACCCGGAGTTAAAGTGGCAGTTGATCCATTTGAAGTTGCTGAAAATTTGAGATTTGTAATACCTGATGGAAGTGTATATGTACTATTAGTAAAATTTAGAGAAAAATTTGAATCCACATCGGCAAGGGAAGTTCCAGTGCCATCTATGAATGCATCTGAAGTAGTAAAAGATGTATAACCCTGTGATTTTCCCATGAAGTAAACAAGTAATCGTTTGAACATTGTAGTTGTATCACTAGTTAAATATGTGGAACCATTATTATTAATATATCCACTGGAATTTTTAAATACTTCCATTAAACTATATGAATCACTGCCTCGATAATTATTTTTACCCTGAATTGTGTATGACAAAAATTGATTTCTAGTCGTTGAGCTTCCACCTGAAGATAGATATATGTATCGCATAAATGCATAGGAATAGGCATAGTTTCTAAGGGTACTTCCCCAAGTAAAAGGACTGGTTCCCTGAACACCGATAGGATTTGTAGTACAACCTGAGTTAGCTTCCCCTTTAAAGCACTTCAATCTATCCACCTGAGGTCCAAATCCAGCTATATCACTCATCACTTCGGAAGTTCCCTCATCTATCCATGTAATATCTCCCCCTAAGGAATAACGAAATCGTATCAGATGTTGTAATTCATGAGCAATGGTTCCTAAAAATGGGTCGGGATCACCATCAGCCAGAGACTTTTTTCTTTTTTCCGCTAATTCTACCCCATCCATGTAGAGAATCTCCATTTGGTTGGATCTGGCATTCGAAAGTATATTGTCTTGTGTGAAATTAATTGGATCCACAAATCCTGCTACAAATCCTGATTTGGCAGTTGCTCCATCTAAAATATTCAATGTGAGAATAATTACTTTTCCATCTTTATTGATATCGCTGGCAACACCAACGGCAGAATCTAAGACAGGTGATATTTTTGATTTGAATTCACTGGCAATGTTCGCAAAATCTATTCCCGGAGAAAGACCCTTTTGCAAATAGAAATCAGCTCCGATTGTGGAAGCCACTAAATTACTATCCACACAGTAGGTATTTCCTGTTTTACTGGTTATATCACGTACCCAGAATTTTCCATTGCCACTGCAACCAGAATTATTAAGGATAGTCAGGAGTAAAAATAACTTTACAGGATCGTCAAATTGTCCGGAAGGTTTTAACGCGGGAGGATTGGTCGCGAGGTATGTACAGGTTTGAAAAAATAAGATGATTACAAATAACAGTATTTTCATATATTTTATCGCCACCTTATTCTTTTCCCTTTTTTCACAAACTTTGCCCTCCAATAAGAAATCGGTTTATTTTTCAGACAAAACACAACTCATAGAAGGGTATCTCTATACAGAAATATCTTTCCCCAAAACAATTGGCGACCAAAATTTCAGATTCCATCAATTAAGTTATAGTCCCCGGAGATTTTGGGAAGAATTGCGAATTGAAGGAAAAGTGGAATCTATCTCTGAAAAATCCTATCTATTAAAAGCAAACAAATGCAGTGTCTTTGCGGGTTCCGAGGGTATTCGAAGATGGTATCCCATACGATCTTTTGATTGTGATCATATCCAAATGGAAATTCTATTTGAAACCTCAAAAATAACTATCCTCAAGGGACCACGAGAAGAGATTATTGAGTTGAAAGAGACAAAATTTGAAAGTGAAGACGAAATCACAGGGATTATCGTTCGGGTGGATTCTAATGGTTACTATGGGTTTTCCAGTAATCTACGTTATGTGCTAAGAAATGCTAAGGTTTCGTTCTTTTCTCCAGGAGGAAAATTTATTGAATCTTCTATTCTTGATGGAAATGACTCATTGGTTTTTATAAAAAAACAAGAGGGTATTCCTGTAAAAATGGGAGATATCTTTAAAGTTAAGAGAAAAAAAAGTGAGGAATCTTTCTTGAAATTGTAAAAGCTTATCAAAGTTCTAGAGATAATTCTTTTTCTATTTAATCAAATTTTCATCTATTAGACTCCAAATCTATCATTTCTATTTACAAAAAATTCAATTTTTTATATGAAAGTACTTACTAAATTAAAATTTTTTATCAAAATGAGATGATTTTGTAATAAATTTCCGAATTAATTTATTTACAAGTTTTGAAAGGTATCTTAAATCTTGTCCTTGTGGAAAAATATTGTCGGGGTTTGAAGCTATTTATTTTGTTGGTAAGTTTTTTCACCCAATTTATTTCCTGTTCTTCCCCTCTATCTTCTCCTCAATCTAATCAATTGAAATTTATGCAAATGGGACTTTTTTCTCTCGTGGCACAAGTCCCCGAAAAAATGATCAATATAAATGGTTTAGAACGTAATTATATTGATTATGTACCCTCTAATTTAGAGGAAAATTCATCGATACTACTTGCCTATCACGGGTCAGGACAATCCGCTACGGAGTTTAGAAGGATAGTTGGTGGTGCTTTAGAAAATTTTGCAAATGTAAATAAATTCGTTATAGTCTATCTTACCGGGTATAAGGGCAATTTCAATG
>CANGZW010000108.1 GCA_947458405.1 Leptospiraceae bacterium | reverse complement strand
ATTGAATCCATTCCTGATGAACTTATCCAAAGGGGAATTCGATTGATAGTAGATGGAACGGATCCAATTACAGTGGAAGATATCCTTTATGAATGGACAGAACAGAGAGAAGAAGCAGAAGCTATCTCTGGTAAAATTCTGGAAACTGCCGGAGGATTTTGTCCCACAGTAGGAATTATAGGAACGGTAATGGGACTTGTGCATGTCTTGGAGAACCTTGGATCGGGAACTGCCGCACTCGGTCAGGGTATCGCCAGTGCATTTATAGCCACCTTTTATGGAATTGGATTTGCAAACCTTCTATTTTTACCACTGGCAAATAAAGTAAAAGCCTATTCTAAGCAACAAAATGAAAGAAGACATGCAGTAATTCGGGGAATATTATCCATTCAATCCGGAGATAACAAACGAATTATGCTCGAGAGAATGGCTCCCTATCTTAAAAAGTACTAATCAATTCTAAATAAAGATAGATAATAAGAATATGAAGAAATCTATTCTTTTTCTATTTTTGCTTATTCTATCTTTTGATAAAATCATTTCTAAACCTTTCAGTATCAATGACAGACAACTCACAATTTTATACTTTTGTAATTTAAATGGTAACCTGGAGTTTGATGAACAGGGTAGAAAGGGATTACCCATTATAGCAGAAATTAAAAGAAGAGAAGCGGAAAATATATTTAATGAGAAAGGTGGTGTACTACTCATAACACAGGGTGCATTTTTCTCCGAAAAATCAGAAGAATTTCCATTTAAAATTTTAAAAACAGCGTTGTTTGATAGTGTATTACTTTCTGAAAGAGAACTTTCTTACTTAGAAAAAAATCCGAATCTACTGAAAATTAACCTTCCAATTCTAGCAAATCGAGATAATTCATTAGACATAGATACCGAAAAAGTTTTCGATTTAGATGGCGTAAGAGTAAAGGTTAATAATTATTTAATTAAAAAAATAGCACATAACACATCTAATATCCCAGGATTAAATTTAATTTTTCCACAGGCGGGAGAGGAATTAGATCTAGAAAATATCCCCACTAAAATACCTGTTATTTATTTCTTAGATAAAGAAAAGACCGCTTCCTACTCTTTTTCAAAAAATGTTTATACAGCAGAATGCCCCGATTCGGGCGACAAAATAGGTAAAATTAAGTTAACCTATAGAAATGGAGAATTGATCCGGCAATCACAGGAATTTATTTCTTTAAATTCAAAAAATCACAACAGTTCTTGGATAAAACCTCACACAGAAACAATGAAAGAATTGCAGAAGAACTAATTTAAAAAATCCTATTCCTTAGGAGTATTTTTAAATGAGTTTAAATTGTGGTATTGTTGGTTTACCAAATGTAGGGAAATCAACTATTTTTAACGCACTAACAAAAGCCGGTGCACAAATGGCAAATTATCCATTCTGTACGATTGAGCCTAACAAAGGAATAGTAGAAGTTCCCGATAAGAGATTAAAAAGATTAGCAGAAATATACAAACCACAAAAAATTATTCCAACTTTTATGGAATATGTTGATATAGCTGGATTAGTCAAGGGTGCAAGCCAGGGGGAAGGACTTGGTAATCAATTCCTGTCACACATTAGAGAAGTAGATGCAATATGTCACGTAGTACGAGCTTTTGAAGATGAAAACATTTCTCATGTTCATGGGAAAGTTGATCCTGCCGAGGATGTAAGCGTAATTAATTATGAATTAATATTAGCAGATCTTGATAGTTTAGAAAAACAATATTCTAAAATTCAAAAAACTGCAAAATCAAATAAAGAACATGCTGAACTTCTGCCACTCATGGAAAAAATCATTACTGCTCTTAAAGAAGGAAAAAATGCAAGGAGTGTAATAGACAAAGAAGAACGAAAAATTGCTCATAAATTCAATTTAATCACTTCTAAGCCCGTTCTATATTGTGCAAATATATTGGATTCTGAAATTAAGAGTATTAATAATAACAAACATATTAAGAAAATCAAAGAAATAGCCGCAGAAGAAGGATCAGAAGTTGTAGTACTTTGTGGTAAAATTGAAGAAGAAATATCCGGTCTTGATCCTGAAGAGCAAAAGGAATTTTTAGCAGAAATTGGAGAAACTGAAAGTGGTCTTTCAAGAATGATATCTGCGTCTTACAAACTTCTCGGTTTGGTAACATTTTTGACAGCGGGTGAAGTGGAAGTTAGAGCCTGGACAACAGCAGAGGGTAGTACAGGTCCAAAGGCGGCAAGTGTTATACACTCAGATTTTGAAAAAGGATATATACGGGCAGAGGTTATGACTTATGATGATTTAGACAGAACAGGAAGCCCCGCCAAAGTAAAGGAAGAAGGGAAATTAAGAATAGAGGGAAAAGAGTATATCGTAAAAGACGGAGATGTTGTGTTTTTTAGGGTAAATGCGTAATTTTTTTAAGTAAGTATTCTTCAGCCTCCAAAACATTTGGAGGCACCCATTTATAAGGAATTTTAACTGCATCCTTAAGTCTTTTTAAATATTCGATCTTAGATATTTCGTATGCACCCAGCTCCCAGGTGGTAGAATTCAATGCCTGAGTGTCAAACATTTTAAAACCATCTTTCTCTAGGGCAGAAAATAAATAGGAAAGAGAAACTTTTCCTGCATCACTTTCAAAACTAAACATACTTTCCCCCGCATAGAATTTTCCAATGGCTACCCCATAGGAACCCCCTACTAATTTTCCGTCATACCATGCTTCAATACTATGAGCATACCCTTTGGCATGTAATTCGGTGTATCCTTCCAGAAAACCAGCGGTGATCCAAGTCATTTCATTTGTCCTGTAGGAACAATTTTCCATTACTTGACGAAATGCAGTATTAAAAGTTATTACAAATTTTTTCTTTTTGATTTTTTTCTTAACTGTTCTTGATATATGCAATCCATTGATATCAAAAACAGCTCTCGGGTCAGGAGAATACCATCGAATTGGAGATTCTGACCAGGGAAATATACCATGAGTATAAGCATAAAGTAATCTATCCGTATTAAAATCTCCGCCTATGGCAACAATATCATCATCGACCATAAGTGGGTCTTGAAAAAATAGTGAGAAATTTTCAGAGTCATTATTCTTCGACATAGCTATTCTTATGCAAATGTTCGACAGTATCATTATAAAATTCAACCATTTGTTTTTTAGAATTTTGATTTAAATAAGAAAAATCGAGAGAATCTAGATATTCCCTCACAGGTAATAGATGAAATTCATATTTATTCGGTTTTATATCTCTATGAACAAAGACAGGCTCAAATTCTATTTCTCCAATGGAAATTTCCTTGTTTTTTTTATTGATTGAATAATAAAAAATTATTCCACCATTGGAGTATCTCCACGTTTGACAGGAAATAAAATTTCCCAAGGAAAAAATAACTAATCTTTTTTTAGTAACACCATATTTATCTGTTATTGATTTTAACTCATAGGGTTGTAGTACATGTGGATGTCCTCCCAGAACCACATCCACACCTTCATTAAAAGTAAAATCAACCAAATCCCTCTGAGACTTATCCGGAAATCTTTCATACTCTTTTCCAAAATGATAATATACAATGATACTATCTACATTGCTATTTTTAGCAAATTGAATGTCATTAGCAATTTCTTCTTTCTCAATAAGATTAACTATAACACCTTTAGGGATCGGAATACCATTTGTACTATAAGTATAACTTAAGAATGCTATTTTGATTTCATTTTTTTCTAATGTGATAAATCTTTTATTGATTTTATCTTCTAAAGATTCAAAAGTCCCTGTACTCAACATTCCCCTTTTACTTATTTCGGATATCGTTCTTTTTAAAGTCTGTTTACCCTTATCTAAACAATGATTATTAGAGGTTGTTAAAATAGAAAATCCTGCATTTTTTAGGGAATCTAAAATTGAATCTGGGGTTCCAAATTGGGGATAGCCCGAAAAATTTTTTGGGTCTTGTGGGAGAGTGGTTTCTAAATTTGCAATTGCAATGTCCGCTTTATTAATATATTTTTTTACTTTTGTAAAAGAAGGATTAAAATCCCAACAATTACATTGCTTATTATAGGCTTTTTCTAATTGGGTTGAATGAACCATTATATCACCAGCAACTGCAAATTTTATTTTACTGATTTTGTTATCTTCAATATTTGTACCACTTTTTGTAATAGCTCTAACCGATGAGCAGGAAATATTAATTATATTTATTATAATAAATATAATTAAATTAATTTTCAGTATAGCCTGCATCTTTTAATATAGATAAAAATTCTTTTTCTGAAACTATTTTTACACCTAGAGAATTAGCTTTTTCTAATTTAGATCCTGCTCCTTCTCCTAATAATAAATGCGTAGTTTTAGAGGTTATTGAGGATGTTTTTCTTCCCCCATAAAAAACAACTAGTTCCATTGCCTTGTCTCTAGGATTAAATTTCTCAAAACTACCTGTAACACACCAAGTTTGATCTTTAAAAATTGATTTTGAAGATTTTGGCTTTTGTGTTGCTGTAAAGTTTAAACCCCTCTTTTGGAGATTTTTAATTAGAGATATATTATTAGTTTCCGAAAATTCATTTATTATTGATATAATTGTTTTTTCGCCTAGACCAAAAATATTTGTAAACTTTTCAGTGGCATTTTTTTCTTTTACAGCACTTAAAATTTTATCTATATCATCATAGCCTGATTCTATTAAGATTTCAGTAACCTTATGCCCAATTTCACTAAATCCCAGGGATGGTAATATTAACTTTAGATCTTTTTGTTTTGATTTCTCTATACCCTCTAATATAATTGTCACACTTTTCTTTCCCAAACCATCGAGAGTTTCTATAGCCTCTCTTTTATTATGTAAATCATATATATCTATAATTGATTGAATAATATTCTTATTATAAAAAAATTCAATCATTTTATCACCCAAACCTTCAATGTCCATTTGTTTTCTTTGACAAAAAAATATGAGTGAATTAATAATTCTAGCAGAGCAAATCTTATTAAGACAAAAAAAATCCACGCTATCATCTTTTTTTGATAATTTTGAATCACAGGATGGACACCTATCAGGCAAGGTAAAAATACTCAAAGGCTCTTCTACCACCTCTTCTACCGCAGGTATTATCTCTCCCCTCTTTGCAATCTTGACTTTTGCTCCGATGCCAATTTTCTTTTCATTAATAAAGTCTTGGTTATGGAGAGTTGCATAGGTTACTGTAGTACCCAAAAGTTTAACAGGTGTAACTTTTGCTCGGGGTGTCAATTTTCCCGTTCGACCGATAGCGAAATCAATATCTTCAATGATAGTCATTGCCAGGGTTGCTTCAAATTTTAAGGCTCTAGCCCAACGGGGTGAATGGGATGTCTCCCCTAATAAATTTCTTTGGTTTATATCATTTAATTTTATTACAAGACCATCAGTTGGAAAACCTATTTTTTCTTTCCTTTTTTTAAATTCATTTATAACTTTTTCAAAATTGTCTATGGTTTTGAATTGGGTATCTCCTAAGACAGGAAAAGATTCTTTTTCTAGAAAATGAATTATTTCTTTATGAGTTTTCATTTTATTTTCTATTATAAAATAAGCATCATAAACTGCAATTTTCAGAGGACGATTTGATACTAATGATGAATTTTTCTGTTTGATTGAACCCGAAGTCAAATTTCTTGGATTTGCATATTTACCATCATTTAACTGATTGAAATCATCAAAATCCTGAAAGGTCATATAAACCTCACCCCGAACAATTAAATCCATCTTTTTACTTAAAACCAAAGGAATATTTTTAATTGTACGAATATTATCAGTTATATCATCTCCTACTCCGCCCGTTCCTCGAGTTACAGCTTTATCTAATTCACCATTTTTGTAGTACAATACAATACTAGCACCGTCTATTTTCCATTCAAAGGAGTATATACTTTCTTTTGAAAGTTTAACTGCCCAATCTATCAATTCTTGGGTTGAATAAGTATTATCAAGAGATAAAACTGGAATAGTATGTTTAAATTTTTCGAAGTTATTATCTAAATCAGAACCTACTATTTTTGTAGGACTATTATGTGATACATAATCTGGATACTTTTTTTCTAATTCAATTAATTCTTGAAACATCTGATCAAAGTCTCGATCAGAAATAGTGGGAGAGTTTTCTAAATAATATTTTTTTTGGTGAAGTCTAATTTCACTTTCTAGGGATTTTATTTTTTTTTTTATTGCTTCACTCATAAAAACTTTTTAAGAAATCTTAAATTTCCAGAATTAAAATATCTGATATCTGAGATACCGTATCTCATCATTACCAGTCTATCTAATCCCAAACCAAAAGCAAATCCTGTCCAAATTTCAGGATCCAAACCTGCAAATTTAAGAACATTAGGGTGAATTAATCCACAGGGAAGAAGTTCTACCCATCCACTATGTTTACAAACTGAACAACCCTTACCTTCACATACCATACATTGAAAATCCAATTCAAATCCAGGTTCAACAAATGGAAAATATCCGGGACGGAGTCTTACAATGGTCTCCTTGTTGAATATTTGAGAGAGTAATTGATTCATAGTGTATGTCAAATTAGCCACAGAAATATTTTTCCCCACTACCATTCCTTCCACCTGATTAAAAGTATTCTCATGACTTGCATCAATCTCCTCATATCTAAATACTCTTCCTGGAGCAATAATACGAAAAGGGGGTTTTAAAATTTTCAAGGCTCGAACTTGTATTGCAGATGTGTGAGTCCTGAGTAAGTTACCATCATCAGTATAAAAAGTATCTTGCATATCTCTTGCAGGATGATCTTCGGTAAAGTTTAATGCTTCAAAATTATTATAATCTGTTTCAATTTCGGGTCCATCCATTACCTCAAAACCCATCGAAACAAATATATCTTCTACTTCCATCTGAACAGAGGTGATTGGATGAAGGGTTCCACTTTCTCTATGTTTGCGAGGTTGTAGTACATCAAATTTTTCTCTTTCGAGCAATAAATTTAATTCTTCGTCTTTTATACTATCTCTTTTTATAATAATTAGCTTTTCTAAATTTTCTGAGATTTCATTTATCTTTTGTCCAACCTGTTTTCTTTCTTCTATATCCAGGTTTCCCATTTTTTTTGAAATGAGAGATAGCTTTCCTTTTTTTCCAATAAATAAATTTTTGGTGTCATCCAATTGAGATTCTTTTTTAACATTAGAAATTAAATCTTCTGCTTCTTTATAAATCTCTTGAAGTTCATCTATGATATTCATTTAAATTCTCTTTTCTAAAATATTTTTTAAAGATGGATAGATTCCACCAAAAGATCCATTGGACATTGCGAGTATCACAATTTTATCAGTTTTTAAACTATCTACATACTTTGTTAGATTTTTGATTATTTCTTCTGGATTTTTATTATAAAAAGAGTTAATAACTTTTGAGTTCCGTAATGTGTCCTTAACTAATTTTTTAACATCCAATCTATTAGTAGAAGAAACCTTAGTTTTATTAAAAACTTCAGTCAAAAAAACAGCTCTTGATCTCTTAAAAGACATAGAAAATTCTTTTTGAAATACTTTTCTATGAGAAGTAGCACTTCTAGGTTCAAATAATGATATAATTTCATGATTAGGATAAGCCATTTTTACTGCTTTAATCGTTTCCTCTATAGCAACAGGATGATGTGCAAAATCTTCCATTAATATTGAAATAGAATCTGAATATAGAATTTCTTGTCTTCGCTTAACCCCAGAAAATGTTGATACTGAATTAATAATTTCTGTTTGTTTATTTGGAAATAATTTAAAAAGTAGTTTGAGTGATACTTCTAGATTTCTAAAATTATGTTCTCCAATTATATCAGTTACCAACTTTAATTTTGTATTACTTGAAACCGGTTTACCCTTTACAATTTTAATTAACGAAGATTTTGTATTTATATTAAATCCTTCTGTTTTTACGTGTGGAAATTTTGAGCAAATTTCTTTCAAGTTTTTAGATTTATCATAATAGTAAATAGAACCATTTTTTGGAGTAAGATGTAAAAGTCTTCGAAACATAATTTTGATTTCTTCAATATTATTAAAAATATCTGCATGATCAAAATCTAAAGCATTCAGAATTAGGTGATACGGTCTATAGTGTAAAAATTTACTTGATTTATCAAAAAAAGAGGAATCGTATTCATCTCCCTCTATAACAAAATATTCTCCATTTCCAATTTCAAAACCCGGAAATCCATCTTTTCGAATTCCCCCCACAAATAGACCGGGGGATTCTCCAATTTCTTTTAAGATATGATGAATTAAAAATGTGGTTGTTGTCTTACCATGTGTTCCAGCTACAACTATTACTTTCTTACCTTTGAGAAAAAAGTGTGAGATAGCCGCAGGCATACTTAAATATTCTATTCCAGAATTGAGGACCTCTTCTACTTCAGGATTTCCCCTTGAAATTGCATTTCCTATTATCACTAGATCAATATTTTTAATTCTACTCCCATCAAAGCCTTCAGAAGTCTTCAAACCCCATTCTTTTAATTTGTCTGACATTGGAGGATAAAGATGACTATCGGAGCCCGAAACCGTATGACCTTGAGTTTTTAGCATGTAAGCCAGATTTCCCATAGCTATACCACCAATACCAATTAAGTATATATTCATAATTTAGCCCTAATTGTATTACCAACAATAATTATCAAAAGAGTCAAAATTCCTCCTGAAATTAAAAAATATAAAAATAATCTTTTAAAATCAATTTTATTAAAATTATCCATACTTAACAATGAAGTATAATATAGTCTAATAGAATAAAAAATAGATATTAAAATTCCAAGTGCATTAAAAGGTTTGGGTAATATCCAAAACATCGAAGACGCACTTATAGGTAAAAAAGCAAGAATTCCAAGTCCATTTATTGGATCGCCCTTAAGATATTCGTTTTTTTTATAATAAACTCTAAATTTTTCTATTGCATATCCAGTTAAATAAAGCGATGGGTAGATGAAATAACTCAATAGAAGTCCATCTGTAAGGGTTAGTTTAGTTGCCTCATCGATAGCAGAATAATTAAATAGCAAAATTTTATTCAGTATAATTTTAAAAAATGGAGCATATATCCATAATAAAAAATGAAATACAAATAAATCTTTCTCAGTTAAAATCTTTCCATTTAAATAAAAATCATAAGCATCAATAGGAGAATTAAAAATATCTAAAAATAATCTTTTTAGCGATTCTAATTTAGAAGGTGGTATAATTAATTCCAGAGAATTCTCAGTCAACTTGTAAGAGCTCCACTTCAAAAATTAAAGTAGCATTAGGTGGGATATTAGAATTTCCATTTTCACCATAGGCCAGGACAGGTGGAATTGTTAATTTTCTCTTTCCACCCTCTTTCATTCCAACTACACCTCTATCCCAACCGGGTATGACCTCTCCCCTGCCTAATTTGAATTCAAAAGGAACTTTTCTATCCAAAGAACTATCAAATTTTTTATTATTAGAGGCTAGCCATCCAGTGTAGTGAACCTTAACATTACTACCTTTTTTAGCCTCTTTTCCTGTTCCCTGTTTTAAATCTTTTATTTCGAGAGTATCTTGGGATTGTATCGAAATACTATAAAAGAATAGTAAGCAGATAGTTACTATTCTTTTATTTACATTCAAAAGAGAAAAAGTGTTTTTTTTCATTTTTCAACTTTGAGTAATTCTACATCAAAAATCAATGTTGCATTTGGAGGTATCACACCACCTGCTCCCCTTGGACCATAACCCAATTTAGAAGGAATAGTTAGTTTTCTTTTTCCTCCAACTTTCATTCCAACAACACCCTTATCCCAACCTTGTATTACCTCTCCAGCTCCTAATGTAAAAGTAAAAGGTGTTTTTCTGGGAATTGAACTATCAAACATAGTCCCGTTTGTGAGAAATCCGCTGTAATGAACACTCACTCGCTTTCCAACAGTAGCTTCTTCTCCAGTTCCCACTACCTTGTCTTCGATAACTAAATTAGCCGGTTCTTGAGAGCTAATTGACATTCCCATTAAAATTGTAAGTAATACAATAATAGTTTTCATATTAATTTTCCTTATTTAGTGGTATATAACCAATTTAATTCTGATTTTTGCTTTGATTCAAAACTACTAATTTTTGCTTCATGTATAAGTGTAAGACCTATATCATCTAAACCTTTATACAAACATTCTTTTCGAAAGGAATCTACATTGAATGCATATTCTTTTCCATTTGGAATTTGTACTTTTTGTATTGCAAGATCTATTTTTAAATTAGCACCAATGTTATTTTCAACAAATTTAAAAATCTCATCCACTTCTCCTGATTTTAAGACAATTGGGAGCATTCCATTTTTAAAACAATTATTGTAAAAGATATCCGCATAAGAAGGAGCAATTATGCATCTAAAACCATAATCTTCTAATGCCCAGGGTGCATGCTCCCTTGAGGAACCACATCCAAAATTATCCCTGGCAAGAAGAATACAGGCTCCTTTGTATCTATCCTGATTTAATGAGAAAGTTTTATCAAGAATAGTTCCAGCATCATCTGTGTATCTCCAATCATGAAATAAATGCATACCGAATCCAGTTCTCTCTATTTTCTTTAAAAATTGTTTTGGAATAATTTGATCAGTATCAACATTAGCTTTGTCTAATATTGCCGCTATTCCTTCTAAAGTTGTAAAGGCTTTCATAATTATACCCAATTCCTTATATCAACAAAATGTCCTTCTATTGCCGCAACTGCCGCCATTGCAGGGCTGACAAGATGAGTTCGTCCCCCTTTTCCCTGTCTTCCCTCAAAGTTACGATTACTGGTGGATGCACATCTATCCCCCGGAGAAAGTACATCATCATTCATTGCAAGACACATGCTACAACCTGGATTTCTCCATTCAAAACCAGCACTGATAAATATTTTATCCAATCCTTCTGATTCTGCCTGTCGTTTTACCCTACCCGATCCTGGTACTACAATTGCATTTACGCTTTGTGATACTGTCTTACCCTTCACAAAACTTGCCGCTTCCCTTAAATCTTCAATTCTAGAATTTGTACAGGATCCAATAAAGACTTTATTAATTTTTATCTCATCAATTTTAGTGCCGGGCTTTAAATCCATGTACTTCAATGCACTTTCAGTTGACTTTTTAGATATATTATCTGAAAAATCATTCGGAGAAGGTACTTTTCCTATAATGCTTGCCACCTGCCCCGGAGAGGTTCCCCAGGTTACCATTGGCAAAATATCTTCTGCTTTTAAATGTATCGACTTATCAAATTTTGCACCTTTATCTGTAGCAAATGATTTCCAAATTTTAGCAGCTTTCTCAAAATCAGCACCCTTAGGAGAAAATTCTCTTTCTTTTAGATAATTGATAGTTATATCATCAGGAGCAATAAATCCTGCTCTCGCACCAGCTTCAATAGACATATTGCATATTGTCATACGTCCTTCCATTGAAAAAGATTGAATTGTATCACCACAATATTCAATCACGAAACCAGTGGCTCCATCAGTACCAATTTTACCGATAATAGATAATATAACATCCTTTGGAGTAACACCTTTTCCAAGTTTACCTTCCACTCTGATTTCCATGGTTTTAGGTTTTTGTTGGACTAAAGTCTGAGTAGCTAAAACATGCTCAACCTCACTTGTTCCAATTCCAAAAGCAAGGGCACCGAATGCACCATGAGTGGATGTATGTGAATCACCACAAACAATTGTCATACCCGGTTGTGTGACACCTAATTCAGGTGCTACAACGTGAACAATACCATTGTCGGGATGGGTTAGATCAAATAATTTGATACCAAATTCTTTACAATTTTTCATGAGAGTTTTCATTTGAAGAGCACTGATTGGATCGGCTAAATCAATGTCTCTATTTCTAGTGGATACATTGTGATCCATAGTTGCCATTGTTGCATCGGGTCTTCTAACAGAACGATTTGTCATTCTGAGGCTTTCAAATGCCTGAGGACTTGTAACCTCATGAACTAAATGCCTATCGATATAGATGATAGAAGAACCATTTTCTTCATTTACAAGGTGAGCATCCCATATTTTTTCAAACATCGTTTTCATAACTACCGTTTTTTCAGTTTTCTTTTCCCTTACAATAAGAATTTCAGATATTTT
>CANGZW010000107.1 GCA_947458405.1 Leptospiraceae bacterium | reverse complement strand
TACCTAGTTCATCGGGAGATAGTGTGATCGAGTCTTCTTCCTCGTCATCACCGGTTATATTACCTAGTTCATCGGGAGATAGTGTGATCGAGTCTTCTTCCTCGTCATCACCGGTTATATTACCTAACTCATCAGGAGAGAGTGTAATCGAGTCTTCTTCTCCATCACCCGTAATATTACCTAATTCATCTGAAGATAATGTGATCGAGTCTTCTTCCTCTTCAATATCTTCTAATCCATCACCCAACTCAATATCTTCATCAAAGAATGATCCGCCTATATCATCCCCTTCTTCATCCTCATCTTCATCATCCTCAGGCTCTATAAAAAAGTCAGATTCCGGTTCACTTTCAAGTATATTGGCTATTTCATCTGCATTTAAGGCTACATCTTCCTCATCTTCCGTATCCTCTTCTACCTCATTATTTCTGGGTCGGGATTTCTCTTTTTGTTTATTTATAAATTCACTTTCAACTTCAATATTATCTTCATCTTCAATATTGGAGCTTACTCTTAAGTCTTCCTCTGATCGAGCAACATGTTGAGTCTCTTCATCCTCTTCATTGTAGTCATCAGCTTCAGGCTCTATTTTATCTAGTTCTGGTTCTATAATTTCAGGTAAATTTTGTTTTGTACTTTTTTTGGGGGATTTCTTTTCTACTATCTCAGCATCTCTGAGGTCTCTATACTGAACTTCTTCATCTTCATCAGCAAATTCCGAATCAGGTAGTACATCCCTATAGCTTATAACATCTGTGAGAGGTGTTTCATCCTGTTCTTCATTATAAATAAGGTCATCATCAATAATTTCATCATTTAGAGATGAAATATCATCTAGATAAAAATCAAAATCCAATATATCTTCTAAATCCAAAGGACTTTGACTTTCGCCTTCTTCTTGACTCTTATACTTTTCCTTTCTTCTTTTATCCAGCATTTAAAACCCTTTCTCGAAATCAATGATGTCCCCATCAGATAGTTCTCTTTCTAAATCGTGAATTTCCAAGTTCTGTTTCTCTAATTTTTTCAATTTAATTAGATCTTTTACTTTGGAACCTTGTGGAATAACAACTACCGAACTTACTTCATTTCCATCTTTAACTATAATTCTTATTTCACTTTCTTTATAGACATAATCTAAAATCTGCCTATTATTTTTTAGATAAAACCAAAATACAAGAAAACCTAAAAAAATAATTATAACAATAATATTTTTAGGTTTAGTCCCCATTACTAATCATTTTCGGTATATATGCAATTCTTGAACAAATTATTTACAGTGAATTAAAAACTATAAATATTAATAACTTAAAGTTGTGTTAAAGTTTTTTTCTCTTTAATAAGTATAATAGGATGGGTTGTAAAGAAAAGATATTTTAGGCAATTTATTAATTTTGCTAAGCTGATTTGATGAAAAATTAATCAATTTAGCAAAATTTTATTTAAAGTGCCAATTTAGTTTTTAGTCGTTTTAATTCCAACAAGGATTCTTTATCAGTCTTTGAGGAAATTTCCGAAATTCTTTTATTTACTTCCTCTTTATTCACTTGAGATGCTAATTCTCCAGATCTAGCGAGTATGTTTACAGTATTTTTTTTGATTTCTGCAAATCCACCATCAACATAAATATTTGTAATTTCATCACCATTTGTTACAACTAAAATCCCTAAATCAATCTCAGATACTAAGGGTGCATGATTGTATAACACCCCAAATAATCCATCGCTTCCTGGAATTTTCACATAAGTTGCACTTCCAGTGTAGAGTATCTTTTCGGGAGAAATTACACTGACATTTAGGACACGTTCAGCCATATTAAGCCTTCAATTTCTTAGCTTTTTCTACAGCTTCGTCGATTGCTCCTACCATATAGAAAGCCTGTTCGGGCAAATGGTCAAACTCTCCAGAAATCACTCTTTTGAAAGAGGAAACTGTTTCTTCGAGCTTAACATATTTTCCAGGAAATCCAGTAAAAACTTCTGCCACGCTGAATGGTTGCGAAAGGAATTTTTCAATTTTTCTAGCTCTAGCAACAAGAACCTTATCATCTTCAGACAATTCATCCATACCTAAGATTGCGATAATATCTTGTAAATCTTTGTATCTCTGTAGAATTCTCTGAACTTCCCTGGCAACTTTATAGTGCTCTTCCCCAACTACATCTGGAGTCAAAGCTCTAGAAGTAGAATCTAAAGGATCCACCGCAGGATAAATGCCTTTTTCAGAAATTGCTCTCGAAAGAACTGTTGTAGAATCTAAGTGTGTGAATGCAGTAGCAGGAGCGGGGTCAGTTAAATCATCCGCAGGAACGTAAATTGCTTGAACGGAAGTAATAGATCCTCTCTGAGTTGAGGTAATACGCTCTTGCAAAGCGCCCATTTCTGTTGATAGTGTCGGCTGATATCCCACAGCAGATGGCATACGACCTAAGAGAGCCGATACTTCCGAACCAGCCTGCGAAAATCTAAAAATATTATCCACGAATAGAAGTATATCTGAACCTGATGCATCTCGAAAATACTCAGCCATTGTTAGTGCAGTCAATGCCACTCTCAATCTTGCTCCAGGAGGCTCATTCATCTGACCATAAACAAGAACTGTTTTGTCAATAACACCTGATTCCTTCATTTCTCGCCAGAGATCATTTCCTTCTCTAGTTCTTTCTCCAACCCCTGCAAAAACGGAAAAACCACCATGTTGCTTAGCGATGTTGTTAATTAATTCCATGATAACAACTGTCTTACCAACACCAGCACCACCGAATAATCCCGTCTTTCCCCCTTTAATGTAAGGAGCAATTAAATCGATTACCTTGATCCCTGTTTCAAAGATCTCAGTTTTTGGCTTTAAATCTTCATATTTAGGAGAATCGGCATGAATAGATCGTGTTTCTTTCACATCCACAGGTCCCATTTCATCAACAGGCTGACCTAAAACATTAAATATACGACCCAAAGTTGAGTTTCCAACTGGAACCATAATTGGTGAACCAGTATCCCTTACTTCTTGTCCTCTTACCAGACCATCGGATGCACCAAGAGCAACTGCTCTCACGGTGTTATCACCCAAATGTTGTTGAACTTCAGCTACTAATACATGAGTGGATCCATCTCTTTTTAAATCGATTTCCAATGCATTATATATTTCAGGTAAATGACCTTTATCAAACGTAACATCCAATACGGAACCTATGACCTGTTTGATTTTTCCCTTTTCCATTGTCTCTCCCTATATAATCGTTTTACTTTAGCGAATCTGCACCAGCTACGATCTCAGAAATTTCCTGAGTAATCTTAGCCTGTCTCACACGGTTGTAACCTCTTGTGAGTAATTTTATCATTTCACTTGCGGCATCAGTTGCTGACTTCATAGCAACCCTTCTAGCAATCTGTTCTGAGGTAACAGCTTCCAAACAAGCTCTATAAAATGCCATATTTATCACTTGAGGCAATAATGACTCTAGAATCTTTTCTGGACTTGGTTCATAAATCACAACATTATTACTGACAGCCTTCCCTTTAGAAACAGAAGCAATCGGAAGAACTTCTATAATCTCAGCCTTTTGGCTTGCAGAAGAGTGATACACTGTTGATATTATTTCTACTTTGTCTAACTTACCCGAAATAAACAAACCTTTAAATAAGTTTGCATAATTCTCTGCAATACTGTAACCAGACTTATCATCTAAATCAGTGAATGAGTCCGCAATTTTTTCTTTAGCATATTTAAAGAAGGAAATACCTTTCTTACCTACTAAATAAATTTCTACCTCAATATTTTGGGCTCTTAACTCATTGATTCTATGTTTTGCAAGACGAATGATATTTCCATTATAACCACCACATAAACCCCGATTGGCAGTAATTACTAAAAGTCCCACTCTCTTTATTGATTCAGGTTTTCGAAGAAGGGGACTATTAATGTTAGTAGATATACCTGCTAATGATTCTACTAACTCAGATATTTTCTGAGAATATGGCTTTGATGCATTCACCTTGTTGGACATTTTTTTTGCCTTAGATGTAGCAACCATTTCCATAGTACGAGTGATTTTTCTCGTATTTTTAACAGAATTGATTCTCTTCTTTATTTCGCGAGGTGTAGCCAAGTTTATTTCCTTATGACTTTTTTAGAAAGGTATCAATCACTTCTCTTAGTTTAGAAGCCATTCCATCCTCATCCTTAATTACTTTTTCTTCCCGAATTGATTTTAACAATTCTGGAGTGTGAGTTCTAAAATGATCAATTAAATAGGCCTCTGCTTCTCTAATCTTATGAACTGGTACTTTATCCATAAACCCTTTTGTAACTGCAAAAATAGTAACAACTTGCTCTTCTACAGGGATTGGTCTATTTTGAGGTTGTTTTAAAATTTCTACAATTCTATAACCTCTATCTAATTGAGATTGGGTAGTTGCATCAAGTTCAGTTCCTAATTGAGCAAATGCCTCTAACTCTCTAAATTGAGCTAAATCTAATTTTAAAGTTCCACCCACTTTTTTCATAGCTTTAATCTGAGCGGCTCCACCTACTCGTGATACGGAAATACCGACATCCACAGCAGGTCTTACACCAGAAGCAAATAAGCTAGATTGCAGATAAATTTGTCCATCAGTAATAGAGATTACGTTTGTCGGAATATAGGCAGAAACTTCCCCTTCTTGAGTTTCAATAATTGGAAGAGCGGTGAGCGAACCACCACCATATTTCTGATCTAACTTACAAGCCCTCTCAAGTAATCTAGAGTGTAAGTAGAAAACATCCCCAGGATAAGCTTCCCTACCGGGTGGTCTTCTTAATAATAAAGACATTTGTCTATAAGCCACAGCTTGTTTTGATAAATCATCATACACAACTAGAGTATGTTTACCTTCGTCATACATAAAAAATTCTGCCATTGCACATCCAGAATACGGAGCAATGTATTGCATAGGTGCAGGATCAGATGCGTTTGCCGCAACTATAATGGAATAAGCCATAGCTCCAGATTCTTCCAGTCTTTTTGCAAGACCGGCTACAGTGGAAGCCTTTTGACCAATTGCTACATAAACACAAATCACACCTGTAGTTTTTTGGTTGATAATTGTATCCAATGCAATAGAAGTCTTTCCCGTTCCTCTATCTCCAATGATTAATTCTCTCTGTCCTCTTCCGATTGGTATCATAGCATCAATACCCTTGATACCTGTCTGCAAAGGCTCTGTTACAGGATATCTCTTAGAAATACCCGGTGCAATAATTTCTACTGGTCTAAACTTAGAAGAAGTGATTGGACCTTTACCGTCGATTGGCTGACCGAGTGGGTTAACTACCCTTCCAAGCATTTCATGACCTACTGGAACTTCAAAAATCTTTCCAGTTCTTTTTACAACGAATCCTTCTTGGATATGTTTGTATTCCCCTAGAATAACAACCCCTAAAGAGTTTTCCTCTAAGTTAAAAGCAAGGCCTCTAATTCCATTTTCGAATTCAACTAGCTCACCAGACATTACATTTCTCAATCCGAAAATTCTAGCAATCCCGTCCCCAACTTCTACAACCGTACCAACCTCATCAATATTGAGATCTTGTTTGTAGTTTTGGATTTCTTTTTTGATAATCGATGTTATTTCGTCTGTTTTAATTTTCATAATATGCCCCGGTATTTTTATTGCTGATGAGCTTTTCATCTGCATGAAGTGATAAAGACTTTCTCATTGTTTTAAGTTTGCTCAATATAGAACCGTCTACCACCTTGTCATCGAAAAAGATGACAACTCCGCCAATCAATTCTGGACGGACAGAAGTTTCAATTTCCGCTTTTGCCTTGTAAGTGTCTAAAAACCACTTTTTAATTTCCAATATTTCTTCATTTGCTAGTGGAATAGCTGTCTGAACTTTAGCCCGAATTATCCCATTTAGCTTATCATTTAATATAATATATTCTGAGTAAATTTGAGGAATTGTATTTAGCCTATTATTCCTTATCAAGATACTAAGAAAAGAAAGAATTGAATCGGATACCTTTCCTTTAAAGGCTTTATCTAAGGAATCTAATTTGTAATCCCTAGAAACTCTAGGTGAAAGAAAGAAGTTCCATATATCTTGATTTTGCTTAAAAATTGTGAGAACTTCTTTTAATTCTGCCTCAAACTCTCCTGTCAGCTTGGCATCCTGCCCTGCTTCTAGAAGAGCTTTTGCGTAAACTTTTGCAACCTGTGAATTATCCATATCTTTTAAGCTTTCATCTTCTTTAGATTTGATATCTCGTTTCGAACAAAATTAGCATGGTCTTCTGCTTTGAGCTGTTTTTCCAATATCTTGGAAGCAATATTTACAGATAGATCTACAACGCTCTCTTGGATTTCTTGCAAAGCCTTCATCTTAGAGAGCTCAATATCTCTAAGAGATTGGTCCTTACGAGCCTGAATCTCCGCTGTCGCGTCCGCGAGCATTTTGTTTTTTAATGCAGTTGCATCATTTTTTGCTTCATTTACTATAGCTATCGCTTCATCCTTGGCAGAGGCAATTTTTGCCTTATAATCGGAGAGAAGTGCATCCGCTTCATTTCGAAGCTTTTCAGCTTTCTCGATATCGCCATGAACTTTTTCCGATCTTGCATCAAGTGCATGGATAATCGGATTCCAAGCGAATGTCCATAGGATGAAAACAACTACAGAAAATGTAATTATAGTCCATACTAAAAGACCCGGATTAACACTTAAAAGGTTTAATCCTCCGGCTGCCAGGTTTATCAAAACGGTAGCCTCTTATTTACTTTCAGGAGCAGAAACGGAAGCCTTAGGAGCATCAGTAGCCTTTGTAAGGTTACCATTCAATGCACCACCAGAAAGGAACATAATAACCAATGCGAAAAGAGCCGCCCCTTCAATAAAAGCCGCAGAAATCAACATAGCTGTTTGAATTGCACCAGACGCTTCTGGTTGACGACTCATACCTTCTACTGCTTGACCACCAATTCTTCCAATACCCAAACCTGCTCCGAGGATTGCCAAACCTGCTCCAATCCCAATACCAATGTAACCTAAACCGAAATCCATATTGTCTCCTATATCAATTAATTTAATTAAAAATAATTCTAATGCCTATGCATTGACGATCCAACGAAAAGAGAAGTCAATAGCGTGAATATAAATGCCTGTAAGAATGCTACAAAAATTTCAAGCATGTAAATTGCAGTAGCACCCAAGATAGATATTGGAACGACCGCATACGATTGAAATTCAAAAATAAATCCTAATAATGCTAAGATTACAACGTGCCCTGCCGTCATATTCGCTAAAAGACGCACTGTGAGTGCAAATGCTTTAGCTAAGGGAGACACTACAAACTCCAAAGGAAACATGAGTAAATAAAGAACTGCAGGAACTCCATTCGGAACAGAGTAGATAGGAAATAGTGGCCCTTGGTATATAAAACCAGTTACGTAAATCATAATCAAGGTAATCCCAGCCAAAGTTACAGTGACAGAAATATCACCTGTGACTGTAATCCCACTCCAAATTTTTGTAAAAATTGAGTGATGGGGATCCCCTGTGAGAGTACCAATGAGTTCTCCAACCGACGGGATAAGTCCGAAAAGGTTACAAAATAGAATAAAGAAGAATAAACTGAATAAATATCCATAATACCCATGTCCATGACCGTGCATATTAGCATCAATTACATCTTTCTGTAAAAACTGAAGTATTGCTTCTACTGCTCCTGCCGATCTAGATTGAACCTTATATGGATTGGATGCTATTACTCTAGCGATAGGAACGAATACAATAACTAAGAAAAAGGAAACAATCCACATCATCGTCACCCTTTTGGTGATGTGCATGTCGAATCCACCAAGGAAATGATACTTCTTGTTTGCTTCATGGTCCTCGAAAGTAGAATGGTGCTCAGCATCATAGCCTTTTTCGCCTTCATATACTTTTATTCCTCCAAAATTTAGAGGAAACTCAGCATGATCGGCAAGGTGGTGCTCTATAACTTCTGTAAGATTAAATTTCTCGTCAGAACCACCAGATGCTAAAATAGGTGAGATTGAGAATATTAGGAAAACAATAGATAATATATTTTTTTTATTCATTCTTAGTTTCATGTTTTTGCAAGATATAGGCAGTAGTAACAAATATTTTCATGGTAAAATAATTTGCAATAAAAAACCCAAGGATAAATAAGAGATTCTCCCTAAAAAATGAAAAGTATAATAGAATGATTACATTTATAAGTAATGATAATCCAGTAATTATCAACTGTGGTTTGGCTGTAACCGTCCATGAACCTTTCATGAAATAAGTCTTCGATAAAAGAATTAAATTCTGGAACCATTGGGCAAACACAATCCCCAAAAAGACATTTTCATCTATAAAATCAAAATATAAAGATAAAAATAATACCAAGGAAATGAATCCACTTATAATAAAAATCCAAAATGATAACTTATTAAATGAAACCTTGCTTAAATCCAAATTTCTTTCTTTCCTATGTATTTAACTTTTTTATAAATTCCCATAAAATTATTAATAGAATTATACATAAGTATTTTTTCAGTGTAGATAAGAATTCGAATCACTACAGAATAGACTCGACTAAAAGGCTACTATGTCAGATACACAAACAGATAAAATTAGATTAATTAATAATGGTTTAATTGAAAAAGTAAAAGTGAAAGCACTTGAATCTCCTCGAAAAAGGATGAATCACAATTTCCATGAATTAGATGAGACCTACCAAAGATTCTTGAATATTCTCTGTAAAGGAACTTATGTGAGACCTCATCGTCATACAAATCCTCCTAAAGCCGAAACTTTCTTAATTTTAGAGGGTAAAATCTCTTTTTTGATTTTTTCAGATGAAGGAGAAATTACAGAATCTCATATTTTACAAGCAGGTGGTGTTAATTATGGAATAGATATTTTGCCAGGTGTATGGCATTCTTTAGTTTGTATTTCAGAGACTGCAGTATGCTTTGAAGGAAAACATGGACCCTATAATCCTGCAAATGACAAAGATTTTGCTTCATGGGCTCCTCTAGAAAATACAGAAGAGGCTAAACAATACCTGAACTCATTGGAAAAAAGAATAATTTCTTAAATTCAAAAGAGAAAGGATGAATTACTTTTTATAAACAACTCATCCCTAATGAATTTATCTACATGCCTGTTCCAAAATATTTACTGGATCTGTGTTTGCGAGTCCAATTAACTCTACCCTACCGTAAATATATGGGTTAGCAATTGCGTCGCTTGCAGGAACGGGTAAACTTGTGAATTTTATAGCATTATCGGTTTTAGCACTAATTTTACATGCCGTATTTGTAGTTGGATTAATCAATGCTGGAAAAGCTACAGCATCAGGTAGAGGAACCTTGTTAAGTATACTATTTACTAAAGGTACTACAAGAGCAGTAACGAGTGGATTAAGAGCACTTCGAATTCCTGCCGGATCAAGCCCATAAGGATTGCTTGTTCTGTCTTCCATTACTTCCATAGAATATTTTAGTCCGTCAGTAAACATTTTTATACTCAGCGAATTTAATCTATCATGTGTGGGAGTATTCGGATTATCAAATTCTATAAATTTAAACGTTGCATTTGCGTTCATATTCACACGCAGTACAGAAAGAGTGTATGTAGTACCATTTGCATTTCCACGCACCTTTTTACAAGCAACTGAATTATCTGTTCTTTTGCCCATAACAGTCATTTGCATATCTGAAATGCTCATGTTCATTATAGGTTTATCCCCTTGATTTGGATCTACATTTTGATTGCTTATCATTCTTGTCGCAGGTACCATAATAGGATTGACAGCAAAAACAATATCATCATCCGAGCAAATAGGGGGCAATAAATTTCCATTTGCATCGAGACCTTGCAATGAAGTTTTACCGGGAGCTAAAATAGACATGATTGCAGAGGCTTTTAATATTTGTTCTGTTAGCTTCAGAAGAGGATCACTTCCTGCGTACGCATTAACAGATTGGATAAAAGTCTTATCTATATTTAAATCAATGACTCTGTTTTTCCACATATGGTATGCCGCTTGTGTTACCACGTCAGGATGAAGCGAAAGAAGAAAGCCCGGTCGAGCTGAACTTTCCAGAAAAGGGGCACTTGTTGCGGGGTTAACCAATGGAACATTTTGGTCTTTTGATGAGATAAAACAACCATTTGCGCACAAAGTAGTATTTGCATGTAGGTGTGGATTTGCAATGGGTGATTTTGCTGTGATACCTAAATGAATGGAAGATATCAATCCTTTGTTGTTACCACTAACTCTTACTGTTGCATCATTGGAAAGTTGAACTTTTGCATTTAACCCAAAATTTGCCAATCCTGCTGGTAAATAAGAAGGAAGACTAACATCGACCCCTGGGGACTTAAGTGTTCCCACAATTGAATTTAATACGTTAGGAGCAACTTTTTGGACTATATCAGTAAGCATAGCCTGTGTAATGTTTGGTTTTACCTGAGGAACCATTCCATCGGCAATCATACCCGACAACCAACCAATTACTGTTTCAATTACGGGTAAATTACAAACTAATGTAGTACAGCTAACAAAGTTCATATTATTAACACCAAGATTTACAACCCATGGATCCACATAAAAATTACCAGCCTGATTATCTTGCGGTGTAAATGGGAGTTTTATTCCCAGTCCCAAAACTCCATTGGGATCAACTGTAATAGATGTTTTTGCACTTGCCTGCCTGAGATCGGGATTCCCGGTTTTGTTCAGTTCAGCACTGGTTGAAAAATAAAATTTAGTTCCAGCAGGTATTACTCCCAAAGCTAAATTCGAGACATTCTCAGCTATTACCGCTAATCCCACAACAGCTTTTCTGCCATTTAGATCTATCCCTACATTGTTGTTACCTAAGATATTCATTGCCGCATCTATTGTAGGGGTAGTTCCATTGACAAATCCAGGAATACTAACTGATGTAATATAGACATCCATATTAAAATCACTATTTCCTAAAAAGAAATTTGAAAACTTTCCTACAAATGCACCTGTATCACCATTGGGACCACAGTATCCGCCATTGGGATTGTCTCCATAGGTTTTTATAAAATCAAAATTTTGATAATCTATACAGAGAGTTTTATTTTTTACATTGGACTTGTTTTCATTTGCAAAATCTACAAACGACTTACCATTGACTTTAAATTTAGCCTGAGTGAATACCTCTATTAATCTCTCGAGCATTTTTAACATTTGGGCTTGATCCAATACACCCGAAGCCACATTTCTAATTAGGCCATTGGGATCCTTGTTAATTAATCCCCAGTTAAAACTAATATAACGATTGAAGACTTTACCCGATTTGTTGCGTATTTCAAAATAATATGTATTACCACCTTCTTTTAACTTCATATCTTCCGATTGAAGCTCTATATCTTTATTTAAATTGATGGGAGTCCCCAAAAAGCTACAGGGATCGTCACAAATAATTTTAGCGGAAGGAAGAGGAAGTCCTTTTTGGTCAATATTTCCCAATCGATTGAAAACGATACTGGAGACTTCTTCAAAAGCTCCTGATGGCTTAAGAAATTCACTGTTTAAAATTATATCACCAGCGGTTTTATCAAAAGTTACATCTTTATCTGTTCCCAGAGGAATTGTAGTACTACCTTGTTTTAAGGTATGCTTAAGTGCGAAATTATGAGAAGTTGTGAAAATATCAGAAAATTCTTTAAAAGGAGTACCATCTAAGGTTATAGCAGATGAAAGGATTCTAACAGTGTATGTCTCTCTTGAGCCTAATTCTACAAATGGATCAAAAATTAAACGAGTTGGACTTAGCCACAAAAAAGTTCCTTTAGGGGAAGGACCGGGTAGCTGACCTGTGTCCCCAGAGATGGAAAATGCTGATTCAACACTTTTTGTATCCATCGGTTGGGAAAAAATAATTTCTATACTTTTAAATCGGTCAACATCTTTGGGGCTACATAAACTAAATGTAGCTTCAGCTTGTACTACTCCATTGGAATTTTTAGTATTACCAAATGAAGATCCTGGTTCTTTAGCTCCCCCGATACAACTAGCAGCTTTCGGTGTATCTGTATTTAAATATAGGGCAGGATTATCTACAACAACTGATTGTGATACTACTGTCGAGGGAGTTTTTGGATCATTATAAGCCTTTGGTGTTATACCACCCTGAAGAGCAATCGGCACTAAACT
>CANGZW010000106.1 GCA_947458405.1 Leptospiraceae bacterium | reverse complement strand
TTTAAATAAGTTTTATTTTCTTCTGTCTTACTTAAATTAGAATCTAATACTATACTTTTTAAGAAGAAATGAATCTCTTTCTGATTGAGCCAATCATTAAATTTATCTATACTCTTTTCTTTTTTATATATATTCAATATATAATACGTAATAGCCCTATAATATGCACCCGAATCCATGTAAAAGAAATCTGTCTTACCGGCTATTTCCCTAGCCACAGAGCTTTTACCGGATCCTGCTGGTCCATCTATTGCGATTATATTTTTATTCACTTTTTATCCTTATTATTATTTTTGTGCAAATTCGATAGCGTAGTAATTTATTTCAGCTGAACTATTTTTAGTGCTTACTCTTTCAAAACAAATGTTTGTATTACCAGATTCTGTTCCACTCGAGTTAGAAAAATACCCTGTGAATGAAGAAGAATCTAGAGCATCAGAAGTATTTGATCCGGAAGATATATTATTGTTAAATAGTAGTAATGAATTTTCGTTATTTGTGAGTGTGGTATCTAATGTTTGTATACCCTTTGTAGTATTTGTGGATACTGTATGACTACCATAATTGACATTGACTGATCCTGTAAATTCAATAACAAAATAGCTAATATTTATTGTACCTGCAGTTCCTTTGCGATTAAATAGAATAGTAGAAGAATTTTGAAATCCTCCTTTAATAATGTAATTAGCTTCTTCACCATTAATACTGGTATCAGAATTTATAGAGAAAATAAGAATTGATTTATTTAAATTTATCTGATTGATACTTTTTGTAATTGAATCAGTCAGATTGGAAATAGTAACTTCCCCACTTTGAATACTAGATTCATCAATTTGCACTTTTTGGTAAGTTATCTTTGAAGAGAATCCTCCCCCTGTAAAATTTCTTTTAAATTGTAGTTTTTGATTAGATATAAAAGAAGCTTTGTATAATCTTGCCACATCTAATGTATTACTAGTAGAGGTTCCCCTAGAAGATTGTATTATAAAGTTTTTAGTTAAATCAAGCTGAACTCCAAAATCTAAATCTTTTCCTAGACTATTTATCCCAACTTCAATTTCATCTCTACTTACGGTTACTCCAGTAGAGAATTCAATCAAGGAATAGCGAGCTATTGTGCCTGAATACTCTCCTCCTGTATCGAATATTATTGAATCACCAGTAGTGCTTAATTTACAGGTAGAAATATAACTTAAAGTTGAACCACCATATCTGTAAGAACAAAGAAGAATTGTCTTTTCGGAATTTACCTTTCTACTTAAGAGAACAGTCGTACTTGACCCAGTTAAACTAATTTCTGATGTTTGGATAGCTCCATTTAATTTAACAGAAGTCGAAGTAACTAAAGGAGTTAGCGCTCCTCCAACTATAGCTGGGGATTGATTTAGTCCGCAATTTCCATAGGCAACTATAATAAAGAATGATAGAAAAAAAACTTTAGATTTACTATTCATTGGGAGTATTTTCCAATATATATTTTCGGATTTTATTTAGTATAGAATCAAATGTTTCCTCATTTATCATTATATCATCATGACTATTTTTTAGTCGATATGTCTTTTGGTAATATAAATCATAATAATCTGATAATAATAAGGATACAGCCTTATCTTTATCGCCAAGTTTATAGGAATTTATAATTTCCAAATAAATATCTGATTTTAAATATCTTTTTATAAATTGTAGTTTTGAAAAAAATTCTTCATAGGAAAAACTATATTCTTCTTTTAGTCTTGAGATTCTTATTTGTATAGGTAATTCAATCCATATCCTTTTAGCTCTTTCTAGATGATTATAAATTTGAGTTGGTAATGTTAGTTTTCCGATTTTACGGCTCTCTCCCTCAAAAATTATATATTTACTTTTTTTTAAATTATTTAATCTATCTGAAATACATGTTTCAAAATATTTTTGAGAGGGCTGTGATTTTATTTTACTCCCAAAAACTGAGCCATTGTGATTGGCAAATCTTTCAAGATTTAGAACAGGAAATCCTTCTTCTTCTAATTTAGATAAAATTTCAGTTTTTCCGGAACCACTCGGTCCATGTAGTACATAAACAGATTGAATTTTTAACGAATTTAAATAAGAATTTACGTTGCTTCTGTATTGTTTATATCCTCCATCTAAAATATAAGTTTTGTATCCTATTAAATCCATTACTGTATAAAGAGAGCTTGATCTCATTCCTCCTCTCCAACAATAAATTAAAAATCTAGTTTCTGGTTTCCTTAGGCCTATTTGTTTAAAACTTATTTCTGATTTTTCTATTTCTTCAAGTATAAAAGAAATATTTTTGGTAATTAATTTTGCTCCTAATTGTTTTGCTAAAAAAGCATCTTTTTTATAAAGGGTTCCCACGAGAACTCTTTCTGAATTATCTAAAACAGGGAAATTTTCGGATCCAGGAATATGGTCTTCACCAAACTCAGAAGGACTTCTTACATCAATTATACGATAATCTTCCTTTTTAAATTCTTCAATTTCTTGAGCAGAAATATATTTTGATGGAGGTATCATTTTTAATTTTATTCCTATTGAAAAACTTTCTTGAAATTCCTACGGTAGAAAGTCCTTTACAACTAAAGGAATTATTATTATGAAATTAAATCAAAAAAATGCAAGTTCAAAAGCTGATCAAGTATTATTAATTATTTTAGATGGTGTAGGTTATTCAGATAAAGGGGCAAATTTAGGTAATGCTGTAAATGGGGCGAATCTTCCAAACTTAAATTATCTTTGGGATAATCATCCAACACTGCAAATCCAAGCACATGGAAAGGCAGTTGGCATGCCCTCTGATGAAGATATGGGAAACTCAGAAGTTGGACATAATGTTTTAGGATGTGGTCGGGTTTTCGATCAGGGTGCTAAGCTAGTTAGTAACTCAATAGAGACTGGCGAGCTTTTTCGAGGACAGACCTGGAAAGAATTAATTGCAAATGTTAATAAAAATCAATCAACATTGCATTTTATAGGACTTTTATCAGATGGAAATGTTCATAGTCACATTGATCATTTGAAGGCCATGATTAAGGTTGCAAAAAGAGAAAAAGTGAATAAAGTGAGACTACACATTCTTTTAGATGGAAGGGATGTTCCTGAGAAATCTGCTCTCGATTATATAGACCCAATTGAAAATTATATTTCTGATTTAAAGTCGGGAGAATTTGATATAAAGATAGCCTCTGGTGGAGGTCGTATGACAATCACCATGGATAGATATGAAGCTGACTGGAGTATGGTTGAAAGAGGATGGAATGTCCATACTTTGGGTTTGGGAAGACAGTTTGGTTCAGCAAAAGAAGCTGTTGAAACTTTCAGAAAAGAGAATCCGGGAGTAATTGATCAGTATCTTCCAGAGTTTGTTATTGCCGAAAATGGAACTCCCGTAGGAAAAATAGTAGATAATGACTCTGTAATATTCTTCAATTTTCGAGGAGATCGGGCAATTGAAATTTCAAGAGCATTCACAGAGGCTACCTTCGATAAATTTAATAGACCTTTTTTACCAAAAGTATATTTTTCTGGTATGATGCAATACGATGGAGATTTAAAAATTCCTAAAAACTTCTTAGTCACCCCACCGGCAATTGATAAAACTATGGGGGAATATATGGCGAAAAATTCTATTACTCAATATGCAATTTCTGAAACACAAAAATATGGGCATGTAACTTTTTTTTGGAATGGGAACAGGAGTGATTATTTCGATAGAAATTTAGAAACTTACGTTGAGATTCATTCGGATATTATCCCTTTTGACCAAGCTCCCAAAATGAAAGCAAAAGAGATAACCGATACTTTAATTCCAGCAATGGAATCAAAAAAGTATAAATTCCTGAGGGTGAATTATGCGAATGGAGACATGGTAGGTCATACAGGGAATTTTCAAGCAACAGTAAAAAGTCTAGAATTTTTAGATGAATGTATTTCTCATATTAAAGAAATAGCTGATAAAACAAACACAGTATTACTTATTACTGCAGATCATGGTAATGCAGACGAAATGTTTCAATTAGATAAAAAGGGAAATTTATTGTTAGATAAAGAAAATCATCCCAGTCCGAAAACTTCCCATACACTAAATCCAGTTAATCTAGTTATATATGATCCAAAAAATAAATTTAAACTGAATCAAAATATTGATAAACCAGGATTGGCAAATATAGCCTCAACTATATTTGATTTACTTGGATATGAAGCTCCTGAAGATTATCATACTTCGTTATTAATTCGATAACTATGTCAATTTAACTTTTCATAATCTCAATTTTAATTTGTATATTGATTATATAAATGTATAATATATTCAATTGGTTTTATCATTTTGACGGGGTAAGAGTATAAATAAAAATGACAAAATATGAGGAAATTTTTACAATATAAAAATTCTAAACTTTTTAATTTTCTTTGTTACCTTTGGGTAGGTATAATCTGTTATTTAGCATTTATGCCTTACAATTTTTCATTATTAACTTTCATTGCTCCTTTTGGATTATTTCTTTTAAGATATAAATATAAAAATAATTATAAGAAATTATTTATTCAGGGGGTAATAGCAGGATGCTTCATTACATTTTTCTCATACTACTGGTTGAACTATTTATTTATGATCTTTGGAGGATTTCCGCTTCCCATAGCAGTAATCTTATTTGTATTATACTCAATTGTTACCAATACTAGGTATGGCATTTATTTAATTGTTTTTGATTTAATGAGTAAACATACTAAAATTTATTCCCCTATTCTTGCTTCATTTTCAATTATATTTGCAGAATTTTTTTCCTTTCAAATATTTCCATACTACTTTGGAAATTTAGTGGCAGGTGATATTCATTTATCTCAAAATATTGAATATATTGGTATTTACGGTCTTAGTGGTATAGTTTTTTTTATATCATATTTTATATTCAAATTTTTTATTAATTATAAATTATTATTTAATAAAAAATATTCTTTAATGATAATTAAATTCTCTATTCTACCTATTTTTTTACTAATATTAAGTTATTTAAATGGATATTACCTTAAATATAAATGGGAAAATTATCCTGTATATAGTAATAAAAAGATAATTATGATACAACCCAATGCTCCATTAGAATTTAGAGACGGGAGAAGTATTACAAAAACTCTCGATGACTTAATGATGAGTATCGAAGAATTAGCAATAAAAGGAGGAGAAGGAGTCAATCCGGACTTAATCGTATTACCTGAATCTGGTGTTCCATTTTTTTCTGCTAATAATATAAGAGCAACGAATATATTTCATAGAACTTATAATGAAAGATTTGAAATTCTAATCTATCTTTTAGCTAATCGATTTAAATCTAACATATTTTTTAATGAGATTGATGCCACTTTTGTTAATGATGAAATAAAGAGAGAAAATCAAAGATTTTATAATAGCTCTACTTTGTACGACGCTAATGGTATAAGAAGAGATAATTACCAAAAATCTTATTTATTAGCATTTGGAGAATACATTCCTTTTGGAGAAATTCTCCCTATATTGTATAAAATTTTACCACAAGTTGGTCATTTCTTACAAGGAAATAAATTAAATTTAATTTCATATTATGAAAATGTAAACCCTCCCATTCCTTTAAATAAATCACATTTGAGATGGATAGATTCCAGTTTTATGAACCTAAATTCTATTAAGGATTATTATAATGTTTATAAAAGTGATACATCTGAATCTGGAAAATTTTTACCTTTAATTTGTTATGAAGTAATTATTCCAGAATTTGTTAGGAAATTTAAGGATAGTGGAAATCCAGATTTTATTGTAAATATTACTAATGATAAGTGGTATGGGCCTTCTGTTGAAAGTTATCAGCATCTTGAATTAGCAAGAATTAGATCTATTGAGTTTAGAAGATGGATGATTCGTTCTACAAACTCAGGAACGTCAGTATTTGTTGATCACTTGGGGAGAATTTTAAATAATAGTTACACACCTCAAGAAAAAGCAACTGTTGTATCCGCTCAGATAGATGTAATAAGATCAGAACCTACTTTTTATCTCAAATATGGTGATTTACTACCATGGTTATATTTAATTTTAGTATCACTTTATGGATTAAAATTGAAATTTTATAAAACTTAATTTTCGAAAGTTTCAGAGAGCTCTTTTTTGCTAAGCTGAAAGGAACTTATAAATTGATTAATAGTTTCTATATGTTCGTCTAATGGAGCTTTTTCTTTATTTCCTAAGTCATACAAATAATTATCAAATAAATGGAAATCAAATATTTTAAGCTCATATTCTGGTAACATTATTATAATATTTTCAGAGTGGAGGTCTAAAATTAGGTTTTCTTTTTCTGAAAGATATCTTGTTGCTTCCATAACTCTATGAAAATTAAAAGCAATTTTTTTTATTTTTTGCCTGGAAACTTCACCGTACTTTTCATAATTGAAATCTAATTTCCAAGAAGGAGATACTAAATCTTGAAAGAAATTTTGATTTAATCTCTCTTTAAGTAATACAAATTCTTTTAAATGTTTTCCAGGAATTAAAGTTTGATTATCACATGGCATAAAATGTATCATAGGAAAATTGAAAATTCCCTTTCTAAATCTTTGTCCCATGAAATGTCTTGTAGGTAATACAAGATCTGGTAGTAGTGTTTTTATTTTCCAATAGTGTAATCTTTCCAATCCTAATCTACGAAAGTTAAAAATTAGTTTATCCCTGTAACTAGAACTTTTATTTTTATTATAATAATATTCATATAATTGAAATTCTTCTGGCTTTATATATGATTGGATATCTTTTGAAACTTTTTTGAATAGAGAACCGAATAATGGATCCGATGGAAATTTTGATTTTCCAACTTTCAGAACTTGGTTCCAAGGAAGTCTATATACAAATTTATAAGAACCTCGACCAATATAATCTTCATTAGAAATAGGCATGAATTCATCAAAAAACTCTCCTTTATATTTAAAAGTAACTCTAAATACATGTGTTACAGGAAAAATATTCTCATAGATATTTCTAACTACACTAGATTTTCTTAATCCCATATCCACAGGTAAGTATTCTATAGGAATTGGTGGGAGTTTGTAAAATCTATCTTTTATAAATTCTTTATCAATGCCTTTTTCTAAGTAATCGATAAAACTAGAGACATCATTAAATTTATCAAATTTAATATATTTTAGTAATTTTTCTCTCCAATTTGATTTATTATATTCAGTCATTTTGCTTTAAAATTTCTAAAATTTTTTCTCCGAATTTTTTAACTTTTTCATTTCCCATTCCTTTTATTTGAATTAATTCAGATAAATTTTTAGGTTTTTCTTTAGAAATTCTCAAAAGTACGTTATTCTGTAAAACCATATACTTTTTCCATTTTAATTTTCTTGCTTCTCTATCTCTAAAATTTTTTAAATCTCTTAGTATATTCGGAGAAATATTATCAGTATTTTTACTTTTTTTTCTTGGAATGGGTGGATATAACTTAGAATATAATTTTGTATATTTTCCAGATGTAACCTTTATTTCACCTTGTTCTATCATGGACTCAATTTTTTTTTGTATTGATAAATCTGGTATTTTAGCTAATGAACCATAATTCTTATCTTTATCTAATTTCCTTCTCAGTATCTCAGATGCCTTACTACCTTTCAATAATCCTATTAATATTTTTTTCCCAAACTTAGCCGGGTTATCTTTTAATGAGGTAATTATGATTGATATTTCATTATCTGTAAACTCATGTTTTGATTTCTCTTCTTTAAGTTTTATCTTTTTTGATTCTAATTGTAGTACTTTTTCTAATTTTTTATTTGAATTTAGACTTAAACAATTATCACACTTACCGCACTTATCTATTTCTTCATCAAAATATCTGCATAATAAAATCTGCCTACATTCATTTGATAAAGAGTAATTTTTAATTTGTTCAAGTAGTACAGATTTATCTTCAATATCTTTTGAGTTTGATGACAAATATCTTCTTATGTTAAAATCAGAATTTTTATAAAATAAAATACATTTAGAAGGATTCCCATCCCTTCCTGCTCTTCCTGCTTCCTGATAATAGGATTCTATTGATGCAGGAACTTGATAATGTATTACTATTCTTACATCGGGATAATCAACACCCATACCAAATGCATTAGTTGCTACTAATATTCTGTTTTTACCTAGAGAATAAGAATTATGAGTTTTTATTCTAACAGTATCCTTTTGACCTGCGTGATACTTAACAGCTTTGTATGCATTAGCTTTTAAAAAATCATTAACTTCATCTACTTTTTTTCTTGTAGAGCAATAAATAATTATTCTACCTGTTAATACTGAATCTATAAGTTCTATTAATTTTTCATTTTTATCAGTATCACTCTCAAAATATTCAACTGAAAATTCAAGATTTTCTCGTTCAAAACTATTAGTTATAATTTCAGGATAATTTAAGTTAAGTGAATTAGATATATCCTCCTTAACTCTCTTAGTGGCTGTTGCAGTAAGAGCTACTATAGGAATTTTTTTATTTGGAAATAATTCTCTAATTTTATATAAGCCTGAATATTCGGGTCTAAAATCATGACCCCATTGTGAGATACAATGAGCTTCATCAATAGCAATTAATTTTAAATCCATTTTTTTTAGCATTGTATAAAAATATTGAGACAATGCTTTTTCTGGTGATACATATAAAATTTTTATTTTACCCTGAACTGCCTTACTCAGAGCTGACATTTGCTCTAATTCATCTTGACTTGAATTACAATACATTGATTCTATACCAAATTTATTTAAAGAATCAACTTGATCTTTCATTAATGAAAGTAAGGGCGAAATAACTAAAACAATTCCAGGTTTTGAAGTAATTGAAATATATTGATAAATTAGGGACTTTCCAGCACCAGTGGGCAAGATACACAAACAATCCTTTTCACTTAAGATCGATTGAATTGCTTTTAATTGTCCATTTCGAAATTGATCGAAAGAAAAATACTTTTTTAAATTTTTTAATAATTCAAGCTCTGAATTCAATTCAGTTGGTATTATCTTTTAGCAAATTTATTTACTAATTCTATAGAATTTACTTCGCTAAGATGACCCCAAAGTGAGTCATTTATAAATCTCTTATATACATGTGCTCTTCTGTAGCCAAAAAACTTACCAGTATTTTCAATTAAATATTGCTCTAAAGAGAGAGAATCTTGAACTCCCCGCTTTCTTGTAGCCGCAGCTTGATCAAAAAGTAACTTATATGACTCTTTTACTGTAGAAACACCTTTGGAATAAATTATATAGGAATCTACTTGTGATGATTTTAAATCATAAAACTTTTCTGTCCAATAATCAATAATATGTTTTTTTATAATAAATTCAGGTAATAATTTAATTAAGCTATTTCTGTTATCAGTTAGATAGCAAAAACCAAAATCTCTTCGAATCATATCCTCTTGTATTATATGCCAAAGTACTATAGGCCCTATATGATATAAAAAAGCATTTGTATCATCTGAAATATCACTGAAGTCTTTTGATATCAAATTAGCCATTGCAAAATCAATCAAAGTTGATACCATCTGATTATACTTGGTTGCAGCAGAATAACCTGAGTTTTTTCTTACAAGTGCGGCGGCCAAATTTATATTATTATTTTCTGCAGGGTTTAGTATCACAAAACTTGAACTATAAAATTTTTGCTCTTCTTCTTTTAAATCTTTTATTTTTACATAGAGAATATAGGAATCATTCCTATTCCACTCTTTTGTACCACGAATTGTTGTAAAAAAATAATCATCTTCTAGCTTTTGATTATTTTTTACTAGATCAATTTTAGGAGTTTGTTTTTTGAATTCTTCCGAATCTATATTAGGAAAAATAGTGGAGTAATCATAATTTTTTTCTTCTTCATAGATTATATTACTTATCATTAATTGTTTATCTGCAGGAGAAGTTCCAACAATTTTACATGAAAATGTTTTTTCAATTTTAGACAATAATGTTTTGGTATCAATATTTAATTCAAATATATCCTTTAATATATTATTATAAATTGTTTCATATAAAGTAGATGTTTCAGTGTAAGTTGAAAATATTTTCATAGTTGAAAATATAGAACTCCAAGAATTATCAGCAATCTTCCAAAATGACGAAAGCCATTCAAATATTATCTTAATTCTTATAAATCCAATTTTCGAGGAATTAGGAGCTGAATCTGGAAATAATTCATATGCCTGCTTTTCTATTTCAGCCTGCATTGTATGACCAACCATTGTCATTATATACTTCTTATGAATATTTTCTATAGACAACAAATATTGATCTATCTCTTCTATCTGTGCATTTATTATTTCTCTTGCTGAAACTGGTAAGGCTTTATCTTTCAAAGACTCCCGGATAGATCCTACATATTCGATATGCACTCCTAATGTTCCGGGTAAGTCTTTTATAAATAAAGAAAAATAAGAAGGCTTACTCATATCTTTTATGCACTTAAAGCAGGCTTCAAACTATTTGATTTTTTTGTTTTAACTGTTGATTTTTGTAACTGATTAGAAGGAACAGAATCCATAATTTCTTTTAATTCATTGTGAGTTATAGTTTCTTGAGATAATAAAGACTTAGCAATTGCATCTAACTTTTTAGAATTCAACTTCACTAATTCTCGACCTTTATCTAAACTTTTAGTGATAATATTTCTAACCTCTTCATCTATCATAGCGGCAAAATGTTCACTATAATATTTAGTGGAATGACCCATATCTCTAGCAAGAAAAACATTCTCATTTGTTCCGTTATAATTTACAGTTCCTAACTTGTCTGACATACCCCATTCACAGACCATTTTTCTAGCGATATTAGTGGCATGTTGTATGTCATTGCTTGAACCTGTAGATGTATTACCAAACTTAAATTCTTCAGCAATAAATCCACCCATAGCCATTACAATTTGATCTAACCAATAGTTTTTTGGATGAATGTGTTTTTCTTCTGAGGGTAAAGATTGAGTTAAACCAAGAGCTCTTCCTCGAGGAATAATAGTAACCTTATGAACTGGTTCGGTAAAAGCTAAAAGACAGGCTAATATTGCGTGACCTGCTTCATGAAATGCTATGACTTCTTTTTCTTTTTCAGAAATGAAGAAAGACTTTCTCTCGGGACCCATCATAACTTTGTCCCTAGCCTCTTCAAGTTCATCTTGAGTTACTCTTTTTTTGTTTTTTCGAGCCGAGAGAAGTGCCGCTTCGTTGATTAAATTAGCTAAGTCCGCCCCAGTAAAACCTGGAGTACCTCTGGCAATTGAGTTTAAGGAAATATCTGGAGTGAGAGGGACTTTTTTGGAATGAACTTTTAAAATCTCTTCTCTTCCTTTCACATCGGGTAGATCAACCATAACCTGTCTATCAAATCTACCTGGTCTGAGTAATGCAGGGTCTAAAACATCTGCTCTGTTAGTTGCCGCGATAACAATCACACCTTCATTGGGCTCAAATCCATCCATCTCTACCAACATTTGGTTGAGAGTTTGCTCCCTTTCGTCATGACCACCACCAAGACCAGCACCCCTTAGGCGACCAACTGCATCAATTTCATCTATAAAAATAATACATGGATTGCTTCTCTTACCCTGTTCAAATAAATCTCTTACACGAGATGCTCCCACCCCTACAAACATTTCTACGAAATCAGATCCTGAGATACTTAAAAATGGAACACCTGCTTCCCCAGCAACTGCTTTAGCCAATAAAGTTTTTCCAGTACCAGGAGGTCCCACAAGTAATACACCTTTGGGAATTCTAGCACCAATAGCCTGAAATTTTTTAGGTTCTTTTAAAAAGTCGATTACTTCTTGTAATTCTTGTTTTGCTTCATCACAACCAGCAACATCGTTGAATGTAATTTTAATTTTTGAATCAACATTCATCTTTGCCCGGCTCTTTCCAAAACTAAAGGCTTTGTTGCCTGCAGATTGAAACTGTCTCATCATAATAAATGTAATTATCCCGATTGCTAGAATCCATGGAATAATTGCAGTTAAAGCATTTAAAAATTTATTTTCTTCTGTGGTTTTAGCCTGAAATGATACATTAGATTTTCTTAATTTAGTTACAACTTCCGTGTTGAGTGGTGCGACCATTGTTTTAAATGGTTTGGGTTTTTTATCTTCCGAATCTTCAGGAATATACCAACCCTCGATAATATCCTTTTCTACGGTTAATTGTTTTTTTAATTT
>CANGZW010000105.1 GCA_947458405.1 Leptospiraceae bacterium | reverse complement strand
TATTTACTTCAATTCAATAATAGTTTAAAATATTATAATAATAAGTTAGATAAAATATTGTGGAAAGTAAATTATTTCCAAAAAATTGAAAAGATCGATTTCTATTATAATAAAATATATTTACTATCAACTAATCATCTTACTCAATTAGACGAGGAAACAGGAAATCAAGATTGGGAATTTTATTTTCAGACTGATATAACTCCTAAAATAGTAATAAGTAAAAATATATTTATATTAGTAAGTGTTAATAAAAATTTATATAATTTATTAAAAATAGATAAAAGTGGAAAAATAAAAGAAAAGTTAGAATTCAAAGGCGATTATAACTTTTCAGTAGATAAACAGGGAAATATTTATTTATTTCATTTAGAAAAGAATTCTCTAAATTGGGAAATTTTAAATGAAAATTTAGAAATGATAGTTAATAAAAAGACTTTATTTTCTAGTGAAAATAGAGAGTTAGAAGAGCTAATAAGTGGAGATGGTTTTTTAATTATAAAAAGAGGCTCAACATTTTATAAATTTTTAAATGATAGTAAAATCATATTAAAGAAGTTTGATTATAATAAAATCATATATTTAAAAAATACTAACCAAAATAATTTATTTATCATTAATGATAAAATTTGTATTTTAAATATTAATGATTTATCTTGTGATACATATAACTTTAATATTAAAGAAAATACATTAGTAAATGATAATAATATTTATCTCATTGATAAAAAGACCCTAAAAAAAATAAATATATTTAAAAACCAATCAATCAATTATGAATCAATAAATTTTAAAAACGATAGTATTCTCAAACTATTCGAGAAAAATAATTAAAAACCTATTGTTGAAGTATTATAATTTTTACTAAATTTCTTAGATTCTTGCCAATCTATCGCATTTGTTTCTATATTTAGTAACGTAAAATTTATTACTATTAATTGTTTTTTTACTCCACCTATATATCTAACTACATCATTAACTTCACCTTTTAGTTGATAGGAAGGAGATAATAAATAACCTGCTCTAATTTTGGATTTTTCATCTACAATACCTTTCATATCTAATTCTATCTCTTTAAGTGTATCTTTTCTCTTACTTTTATCAATAAATGTAATTTTATTTTTTATTAATTTAGATTTTAATTCATTTTCTAAAAGTGATGTATCAATATGCTCTGAACTTTTATTTTCTATCTTTAAAAATTCTAAAAAGGGTTTAGAAGTATTATTTTTTAAATAATCATTCAATTTATCAGTTATATAATTTGTTGTTTTGTTTATTTCTATTGGACCCCACTCCGAAAAAGTATCTTCTTCGTCATTGGAATATTCGGGATTTTTCAATACAGAAGAGCAATTACTAAAAAATAGTATCTGGGTAATAAAAATGGTCAATACAACTCTCATAGAATAAGATTAAATTAAATACTTTCAGAATTGACATTAAATTTTTTTAAAAAAAGATGTTTACGGGAGCCTTTCTTGAAAATTTTAACTTTTGTAATTCTTTTATCTTTAATGAGTTGTTCAATTCAATCTACAACTAACCAAAAAAAAAATTATGGGTTCCTCAAACCAACTGAAAATGATTTAAATAATTGCTTCGACCCACCCGAAGGCATGGTTTGTGTACCTGCATCTAACTATAAATTAAACACTTCTTCAATTTTTATAAACACATTTTATGCAGATAAATTTGAAATTTCCAATGAGGATTATGAAAAGTGTGTAAAAAATAAATCATGTAAAACAAATGTATTTTTAAATTCAAAAAATAATCAAAGATTTTCCCTCCCCAAACAACCTGCCATTGGATTGAGTTACACAATGGCTCATGATTATTGTATTTTTAAAGGTAAACGACTTCCGACTGAATCTGAATGGAATAAATTGTATTCTCTTTATGCAATATCTAAAAATGAGCCCTTAAGTTGTTCAAACGCAAATATTAAGGGATGTTTCGAAAAGACTTCTCCCGTAGGAAGTTTTTTCAATCCCGGTGGAGTTTTTGATTTAGAAGGAAATGTTTCGGAATGGGTAAACGAGTGGGCTGATTCCTGTGGGGAAAATTGCAATGAAAAAAGTTGTAATATTTGTCAAAAGTCACAATCAGTGTGTAATGGCAAGTTTCCATGTGAAAAATATAGTACAAAATACAATGAAATAAATTGGACTTCTATAAACTTAGACGGAATAAGAAATTCTCTAAAAGGCGAAAAGTTACAAATCATGAAAGCCAAGGGTTTTTCATTTGAAGATAATTCTACGATTTCACCTGAATCAACAAGTAAATCAGGAAACATAAGTGATACATCGGGTAAGTTTGGTGCTAGATGTGTTAGTGATACTATTTATTTAAATAAAAGTCCAGCGTGGATGGTATCTAATCCACCTAAAAATAATAATGAAATAAATAACCTAGAGACAGAAAAACAAACATCTTTTCAAAATTTAAAAGAGGTTGACTCTATCAATGATAAACCACTATGTAAAGAATTATTCACTTCACCTGCCAATTGTAGAGATCCAGTCTCTTACACCAAGCCTAATGAAGCCCGAAACTATTTATTTGCTCCTTATGTAAAAAACTTAAGGGGTGGTTATATAGGTGTAGCTGCAGATGCTAACTATACATTTCTAACTTATGCTAGGAGTGAGTATGTTTGGCTAATGGATTTTAATATGAATATAGTGAATTTACATAAAATAAATAAGGTTTTTATATTAGACAGTCCACAACCTCAAGATTTTTTAAAAAAATGGAGTACGGCTAACCGAATCTCCAGTTTAAAATTATTAGAAGCTAGCTTAAATGAAAGTTCCGAATGGGAAAATATCAAGAAATTTTTCAATGCTAATCAATTAAGTTTACATGAGCATTATTCTTCTTTGTCATACCCAGATAAAACAAATGGTGATTTTGGGTGGTTAAGAAATCATGAAAATTACGAATATTTAAGAAAGCTCCACCAATTAAATAGAATCTCTATTGTAGAGGGGGATTTACTAAAGGACAAAACATTATTTAATATAGGGGAAACTGCAAAGAAGTTAAATATCAAAATTAGAATTTTTTATCCAAGTAATGCAGAGGAGTTTTGGAAATTTTCTGAAAATTACAAAAGAAATATATTAAATCTGCCCTTTGATGAGGCTTCTATTGTGGTCAGGACTGTTCATGAATTCCAATGGCATAACAATGAGAAAACTGGTGGATCATTGGGATTTTGGCATTATGTAGTACACGGTGCTTACAACTATCAGAAAAAACTTTTACTCTCTGATTTTTACTTAATAGACCATTTTAAAAATTATAGAGTTTTTCCAAATGATTTAAAAGATTTTAGCACAATAGAACTTCCAGAAAAAATACCGGAAAGTCTATTTTAATTTTTTACCGTGAAACCTATTGAGCATTAATCTCATATAAGATTTTAACTCATTAGAAATTTCTAATTGAGAATCAATAAGGTCAAAAATTTCAGGTAGGGTAGTTGGATCACTTATTGAATCCAATGCATTAATAATTTCTAATTTGATAGATTTACTTTCAGTTGGATCTTTAAGTTTTTTTATTAAGACTATTACTGAAGATTTATCTTTCTTTTTACTTATAGATTTTATGATCTCTTCTTTTACTCCTATATCGATTTCTTTTAATAGAGAGTTATTAAGAGTCTCAGCTAAAGTTTTAGTATTGGTAATAGCTCCTAATGCAAAAGCAGATTTTTTTCTTACAGCAGAATTATTGTCATTAAATAAAATAGCAACTAATCCACTTCCTCCACCATCATTATTCAATGAAACTAAAGTCTCAATTGCTTTTAGTTTTAGAAAGGTGTCTTTTTCATTTTCAAGGAATGAAGATACAGATTTCGCATAACTATTATCTTTAAAAAATTTAATAGAATCCAATGCTATTTCCCTTACTTCAATATTAGGATCTTCTAATCCATCCTTGAATACATTATATTTATTTCTAAGCATTCTATTTTTCGCATAGAGCAATGCAATTTTTCTGACTTCATAATTGGAATCACTCTTTGTCAAATTTAGAATTTGATTATCTCTTTCTTTGATTTGTAGTCTATCTATAATTTTGATTGCTTCAAATCGAATTGCCGCACTAGAATCATTTAACATTCTGGGTACATGTAAATTTGCTCTTTCATCATTTATATAGTTAAGTGATTCAAGATAGTAATATCTGTGGAGAGGATTATCCGAATTACCTAATTCTAGTATGTATGGTAGGACTCTATCATCTTTAAAAGACTCTAAATATAAAAAAGCAATTTGTCTAATTTTGTGTGATCGGTGAGTAGTTAAAGATATTATTGGATAAATTAATCGCTTATCTTTTCTTTTCATCAATGATTCAATCAATTCATAGGTTAAATCATCTTCTCTCAAATTATTTACAATCCACTCATAATCTTCTAATGCATTTGGATTGTAGTATGGCAGAGAATCTCCATAGGCTTCATATAAATTTATAATTTCAATTAAAACATCTTTATCGGTGTTTGGATTTTGTAATACATTTGAAACACTTGAAACTAAGTTTTTTAATTCCAAGTCTCTAATTAATCTAATAGACTCTATAACTTTGTATTTATCTTCACTCTTTAGTCCAAGAATTATTTCTTTTTCAGTTGGAGTGTAAGACATTAAATTTGGAGAAATAATAAATAATAGAATTCCTATTATTTTTTTAAAAGAATTCATATATTAAAATTTAGAATTTCTTCCTTGAATACTTTCCTCATAAGAGGCTCTTGCTGCTCTTTTATTATCATAGGCTTCATTTAAAGTTGGATCTAAATCAATAGAATTTTGAAATTCTCGTAATGCCTTTTTATATTCACCATTCTTATAATAACAAAGTCCTAGATAGTTATAGGCTTGGGCTGCTACTTTTGGAGAAATGTCAGATCGTATAACTGCTGTTAACTCATCAATTGCTTTTTCCCTATCCATCAATGAATTTGAATCCATTAATACTTTTGCTAAAATGAGTCTGGATTCCATATCATCGGGATCCATGTGAGATCCCCTGTAGGCTTCATCCTTAGCTCGTGATTTATTTTTTGGATCCCCTTCTGCATAGACTAGGGCTAATTTACGGTGTGCATTTTTTATTTCGCCAGATTCTTTAGAGTTGTTTAAGACATAAATAAGTTGTTTCTCGGCTTGATCATAATTTTTTAATTTGAAATACGAGTCAGCTAATTTTAATTTTAATTTGTATTGAAATGGGTTTGCTCTTGAGACTTCTTCGTATTCTTTTGTAGCTTCGATGAAATATCCCGATTGAAAATAATAATCTCCAATAGCTTCCTGGTTTCTGGGTTCAGTAGGATTGAGGGCAGAGGCTTTTTTCCAATTCTCTATGGCTTTTGTAGGTTGACCTGCATTTTTATATGCAATACCTAAATTGTAGTATGCCATATCATTTTTTGGATTAATCGCAATTGCTTGTTCTAAAGCGGCTATTGCTTCGGAATGTCTTTCCATATCATCTAAAATTATTCCCAAATTAACCAATGCATTTTCTGTATTTGTATCTCCGGGAGTTATTTTAACTAATCTACGAAAAAGTTCTTCTGCTTGTGTGAGATTTCCTTTGTTGTAATACAAATCTGCTAATTGAAACATTGTATCTATATCATCAGGTCTAATTTTAAGCGCTCTTTCTAGTGCAACAATAGCATTTTCGTGCATATTTAAGTCTTCAAAAGATTCTGCAATATATCTGTATATCTGAGGATCAGTAGTTCCTGCATCAAGTGCCCTTTGGAAAAATTGAAGAGCCTCTTCATTTTTCTTTTTCTTTAAAAGAATTAAGCCTAAATTATATGAATATTTTGCATCGGAGGGTTTAATAGCATAGGCTTCTCTAAAGTGATGCTCAGCACCTTCTAAATCGTCTCTATGGTAATATATAGTTCCTAAATAACCATGTGCAAATTCGGCAACCTGACCATTTTTAGAAATTTGTATCACTTTTTTAAAGTTTTCGATGGCATCAACAACACTTCCTTGTTTGTATAAACTCAATGCCAAATTGTAAACTAAATATGGATCATTGGGAGAAGAAGAGAGTCCATCGCGATAAGCATCAATTGCACCTTTTGTATCATTTGTTTCACTGAGAAGATTTCCTGCAAGTAGTACAACTCTGGAATCATTCGGGGCAAGTTGTTTTGCTTTTAGTATTGTTTTTCTTGCTTCTGAATATTGTCCTGCATGTTTAAAAGCTAAAGTTAAATTATAGTAGGCGTGAATATTTCGTGCATCATAGTCTATTGCTTTATTGAATTTTTCAATAGCTTGCATATATCTTCCAGCTTCATCGAACATAACTCCCAAAACTGTTAAAGCTATACTTTTTTCAGTGTCACTACCTGGGGTATTTATAAATTCTTCACAGGCAACATTTGCCTTTTTTACATATCTATCTCTATATAATGTAATACATTTAGCTAATAATGGATTGAGGGAACTTTCTGGAAGATAGGGCTTCTCTAATAAATGATCAATATTTCCAGTTTTTTCAATCAACTCTTGTTTCGGGAGATTTTCTGTAAAGTTTTCAGCTTTTCTTAGGAATTGATACCAAACACCAAAACCTGCAACCAGAAGAAAAATAAAAATAAATAGAGCCCAGGGAACAAAAGATGAATTTTGTCTTAATTGTTTATCCCTAAATGCTGTGTAATCTTCTGTTTCATACTGTGTCACAGAAGGGTCATTCTCGGGTTCAACAGATTCTATTCTCATCCTGTTTTTTTTGGTTGGTTCCATGGTTCTTATTCTTCCTCGACCGAATTTAGAACGTAATCTTTAAATATTGAATCTAAGATTCCATTGACAAACCCAACGGATTCCTCAGATTCATACTCTCTAGTAAGTTCGAGGGCTTCATTTATCGTGATCCTTGCAGGTATATCCTTCATATTTATCAGAGAGTAAATTGATAAACGCAAGATACACTTGTTAATCACAGATATCTGATCGAATGCTCGATTACGAGAATACGTCTTGATAATTCTATCGATCGTTTCCCAATTTTTCAATACACCATTTATTATAAATGTTCCAAGTTCTTTTTCATTTTCAGTAATAGGTTTTTCATACCATTTGTAGGATAGGATCTCTTCGGTAGGAGTTGAGGCAATTTCTCTTTGATATAAGCCAAGTAATGCCAAAATCCTGCCTTTATGTCGAGATGCCATTAAATATTCTTAAATAAGTTAATCATTTCTATCGCAGTCAGTCCTGCTTCATATCCTTTATTTCCAGCCTTAGTTCCAGCTCTTTCTATAGCCTGTTCAATGGTTTCTGTTGTTAATACTCCAAAAATTACCGGTAAAGAATATTTAATGGAAATATTGCCAACTTTCGCTGATTCCCCAGCGACATATTCAAAATGAGCAGTAGAACCCCTAATAACAGCACCCAAACAGGTTATGGCATCATATTTTTTTGTTATGGCTATTCTATCGGCGGTAAGAGGAATTTCATAGGCACCGGGAACTTTATACACAACGATATCATCTAAACTTGCACCATGTTTTATGAGAGCTTCCAAACATCCTTTTAATAAACTCTCTGTTATAAATTCATTAAATCTTGAGACAATAATAGCATGTTTTTGTCCTGTAGCTATGAGATTTCCGGATATTTCTTTATAATTCATAAATTCCTTTTTGTTTGTTTCCACTGAAGTTTAGCCTGCTACCAGAATCGAACTGGTGACCTTTTCGTTACGAGGGAAATGCTCTACCATCTGAGCTAAGCAGGCAGTCTAAGGATAGGATTTAATGCTTTTAACAAAGGGCAAGTATTTAATTTGATAGAGTTATTTATATAAATTCAAAAACTAAAAAATGAGTATAATAAATATATTTATTTTATTTGAGGAAGAAAATTAAATTAACTTGAAATTTTGGAATCATAAATGAGACTAAAAATATAAATATATGGCTTTATTTAAGTTTTCATTTTTGCTACTGTTTTTGTTAGTTTATAATTGTAACAGAGATAAGGAGCCAAATTTTGTTTATGATTTTCAGGGAATATATTTTTATGCTTCCCCTGACTTATCCTCTAAAATTATCAAAAGAATCCCCTTTGCTTCTGTTGTCATAGTTAAAGAAATAAGAGAAGATGGATGGCATAAATTAACATCAAATGGAATTAATGGTTATTCATTTAGTCCCAATATTAAAAATACTTTACCTGAGTTATTTTTATATGTTGATAGTTTAGATGGTTTAATCATATATGAAAAGCCCTCTGAGAAATCTAAAATATTAGATACATTAGTTCATAAATCAAGATTAAAAATCTTAGAAATAGATCAAACTGAAGGTAAAAATAAAAAATTGAGTTGGGCCTTGGTCGAGGGTGCAAATCAAATTGGGTATGCAAGATTAGATTACCTAAGCAATGAACCTAAGTCTTATTTTTTTTCAATTGTAAAACCTAAGGGTCAATTATTGAGATCTAAACCGGGGAATAATTCTCCCATACTTGCTTCTCTTCCCATGAATCTAATTGGAGAAATATTAGAAAAATCCGCTGAACTTGAATCTATTTCAAATAAGAAAGGTTACTGGTTTAGGACTGATTACAAAGGTAAAATGGGATGGATTTTCTCCAGTTATACAGTTACCAGTGAGGATAGAAAATACTTAGAAGACAGAGACTATATTAGAAATGAAGAGTGGTTTATGAGATACATGGATTCAGTAAATAAAGTGGAGCCATATTATTTCACTGAAAAAGAATTGAATAATTCTAAAAAAGATGTATTCGAACAGGGTAATTTTGAAATTTTCTATATTCGATATAGTTATGCAGATGATGACTGCACTGTGAGTAATATTTCAAAAATAGTATTTAGAAATAAAATTACAAATCTGTCTTACTCAATTCAAGGATTATATTCTGAAGATTTAATTGCACTTGATAAACCATTTCCAAACACAATCTATACAAGATATGAAAGTTGTCATTGTTGCTGTCCCGACACAGGGAATTTGTTATACTTTATACTAGAAGATTCAATTGTATATATTCACTATAAAGCACAAAATTTACAGGCAAATTGTCTTTATGGTCCAATTGAGGGGGTGGAATTAGAAAGGGAAAATAGATTTTCTTCTAAAGGGGAAACAATCTTTATGAATCTACGACTTCCCATTTGTGAATGGGATCCCAATCCAGAAAAGATAGAAATTAAACCAGTAGGGTTTGCTCATAATCTTTTTGCTGTTTTAAGAAAAGAAAAAAATAAAATATTAGTAGAGAAGTTTTATGATAAGGGAGTTCCTGATATCTACAAAGATGAGTGGGAAAATGCTTTACCGAATTATGAAGTCTCCGGAAAATTTAAATAATGTCTCTTATAATTGTAGATGATGACGCCGTTTATTCCAAAACATTATCAATCTATCTAAAAGAAAAGATACCTGAGATTTTAGATACTTACTTATTCACGTCCCCTAACATAGCAGAAAAATTTATAGAGAAAAATAAAAGTATTATCTCGGTTATTATTGTGGATTATCGAATGCCAGAAATTTCTGGAGTAGATTTCATTCAAAAAATTCAAAACAGTGAAGATTCATACCAAATATTGCTACTAACGGGCATGATCGATCAGTCACTGACTTTATCTATTAGAAGATTAAAATTATTTGATATACTTGAGAAATCCGAAGATTTCTCAAAAATAGTGGAAAATATCAAAAGAGCCTATGTATTCTCCACCCACATAAAAAAAAGAAAAGAAAAATATAATCAGTTAAATTTAAGATACCTTACAAAAAAGGAGGATAGTCATTCTTTTATTGATTCGATAGTAGGTGAAAGTCAATCAATTATTAAATTAAAGAAGGATATAAAAAAAATTGCCCAAAGTTCTGCCCCCTGTCTGATAACAGGAGAGAGTGGAACAGGTAAAGAATTAGTTGCAGGGGCAATTTTTGAAGAATCTTCCAGAAATAAAAATAAATATACGGTTATAAATTGTGCCGCAATTCCACCTGATTTAATAGAGTCAGAGTTATTTGGATATAAAAAGGGTTCATTTACAGGAGCTAATAGTGATAAAATTGGTATTTTAAAATCTACTGATTTTGGAACAATCTTTTTAGATGAAATAACAGAAATACCATTAGCAATTCAATCTAAATTACTTCGTTTTTTACAGGAAGGAACAATTCAGATAATAGGAAAAAATGCAGAAGAAAAATTAGATTTAAGAGTAATTAGTGCTACTAACAAAGATATAAATATGGAAATATATCATAATAATTTTAGAGAAGATCTATACTATCGATTAAATGTAGTACATTTAAATATTCCTCCCTTACGAGAAAGAAAGGATGATATTAAAATATTATTTGAATACTTTATTAATTTCTTTTCAGTTTTAGAAAATAAACATAATATTAAATTAGACAATGAAATATATAAATTTTTGATGGATTATCCATGGCCCGGAAATGTAAGGGAATTAAAAAATATATCACATAGATTAGTATTATTCTCCGAAGACAATAAAATTTCACATAGTGAGTTGCCTTTAGAAATATTAAACTATAAAATATTTGATACAAATCAAAATAACTTTAAAGAAAGTAATAACTTATTATCTAAAATAGAATATGAAAAAAAGATTATTTTGGATGCATTGATTTTGACCGGGGGTAACAAAGAAAAAGTTGCTCAAATAATGGGTATATCAAGAGCAAGTGTTTATAGAAAAATTAAAGATTATAATATATATCATTAAATTATACTTTTAATTATAGATCTTAGTTTAGGAATGCCTTCTAAAAATAGTGCAGGTCCGGGTTGCAAAATAATTGAAGAGTCAATCTCAAATAAATTATTATTTTTTACAGCATAAATTTCTGACCATTCTTTCTGCTTTTTTATCCAATCAAAATCAACTTTTTTTCCACACCAAGAGCCAATTATAGCAGTAGGATTTTTTCGAAGTACATCTTCTTTTGTAACAATTCTTTGAGTTGCCATTTTACCATCTTTCAAATTTTCAAAAATATCAATTCCACCTGCATATTCAATTGCTTCACTTACCCAATGTATTCCAGAAATAATTGGTTCATTCCATTCTTGAAAAAATATTTTAGGTTTATTTTGATTCTTTTCATTTTCCAGTTTTAATAAATTCAAATCTTGAGAGAATTTGTTAGTCATTTCAATTCCAAGAGAGTATTTTCCTACGATAGATGAAATAAACTTAATATTTTCTAAAATTTCATATATACTTCTTTGATTAGTAATTAATACTGTAATACCCAGTTCAATTAAATCTTTAGCAATTTGACTTTGAATATCTGAAAATCCAATCACCAAATCTGGATTTAGGGAAACTATTTTCTTTAAATTTCCTGAGATAAAAGAAGAAACAATTGGCTTTTCATTTTTAGCATTAATGGGTCTCTCAGTATAACCTGTAATACCTATAATTCTTTGAGATTCACCAAGTAAATATAATAACTCAGTAGTTTCTTCCGTAATACATATAATCCTTTCTGGAATACCATTTTTCATTTTATAATCCTAATGATGAATTTTTTTATTTCTATAATATTGACTACACTGTATAAAATTAAGGAGATTTTCACCTTCCATACTTAAGAACATATCTTTGTGTTATATTATTTTTTTATCCAAATAAATAAAAGTAAAGTAAACTAATAAAGAAATGAAATCCGAACGATCTTCGAATAAATTTTATTTAAAATAAAATTTAATTGATAATAATTTTATATGAGATAAGTAGGAATTAAAATCAAAATTATGACTACTTATAAAAATATATTATATAAATTCTTATCTAGACCTGCAATAGTTGTTGCCCCGGATTTAATTGGATGTAAAATTATCAGAAATTTCTCCAATTCAAAATCAATTGAAGCAACCATTGTTGAAACGGAAGCTTATACAGAAGGTGATCCAGCCTGTCATGCTTATAAACGTAAGACAAAAAGAAATGCTATAATGTTTGGGGAAGCAGGAAATATTTATGTTTATAAAATTTATGGAATACATCATTGTTTAAATTTCGTCACTGACCAAAAAAATTTACCTAGTGCTGTTTTGATTCGGGCAGTTGAATTTAAAGAAAAAGATTTTATTAATTTCAATAATATTCATAGACTAGGTGCGGGTCCGGGAAAATTGTGTAGTACACTAAATATAGATACTGATTTGAGTGGTAGAAAATTAACAAATAAGAATGAAATAAATTT
>CANGZW010000104.1 GCA_947458405.1 Leptospiraceae bacterium | reverse complement strand
GGTCTTTGCCCATGTTACGAATGTATCAGGAATTGAACCGCTGGGACTTTGAAGTCGATGATTGATTATTATCTTCAATCGCTTATCCAAGCGATTATCGCCAAAATTTAATCCTAAAAACTCTTCCTCATACCAACTTATATCTCCAGACTCATAGGCTTTTTGCTTCCTGTTTTTCTCAGATTCACGATTGTTCATAAGGACATATCATAATTTACCAGTTTTTGTACAACTACTTTGTGGGTAAGGTAATGATGGCACAGAGAGGGGTAATTTATGAATAGTTAATATATACTGGTATATAAATAATTACCCCTCTCTGTTTCGTATCAGTACAACGAAATGGAGAGGCGGTTTAATTAAGATTATAGTACAATACTAAAATATAGGGGTGAGGTACAAAATAGCCTCTCGTCTATGCTCGAGGCACGTATCATAAAAGTAGCAAAATTTCGTTGGTTGATCGAAGACGAATCCCAACACTACACAATACCATTTTCATTTAGCTGCTCTTCCGTTAAATCAGTAATTCGAATGACCTGAGAAAGATTGAACCCTTCTTCCTTCATCTTTCGAGCAGTTTCTAAACTTTTTCTGAGCTCACCTTTTTCTATTCCCTTTTCTATACCTTTCTCATATTTAACAGCCAACTCATATGCATAATTCTCATCGGCTCTCAAACGTTCTTCAAACTCTCTTTGTTTTTCAGGATCGGAAGAATACATTTCCAAAACTCCAAAGGCATTTTTTAGGTCAGGTTTCTTTTTTAGAATTTCCATGCGAGACTGCTCCGTTAAGGTTTGTATGTTTTTTAATAGATAAAACCAGATATCCGCTTCGGTTCGGAGATCTTCTATTTCCGTTATCTGAAATTTGGGAAACTCCACATAGATCATTTGAAAATCTTCCGTGAGAATTGTATTACTATCCAATTCTTTGAGCAAATATCTACTTATAAAATTTTCACCAGGTAAGAGGGAAAAGTCAAGTATATTAATTTGGACAATGGGTGTAAGCTGGAAATAGGATTCTCCCAGTTTTAATTGATGCTGAACGAGCTCTGAAGGAAGTTATGGGTTTTTAAAACTTAGAACTTCCAAATGAGCAAACCCAAAAATTACTTCAAAAACTCTAATAGAAAATCCTCAATAGGCAAGCAAAGAATATTATCTTTTTTCAATCGTTCTTTTCCGCGATACAAAAGGTATGCATCACAAGTAGGATAGTCTAGTAAGAATTGTTGGAGACCTTTTAAATCTTCTGTTCGGACTTTATTGCTATTTTTAACTTCGATTGCCCAAAAAATATCCTTGCCATACAAAACAAAGTCCACTTCCAAACCCGAGCGGGTTCTCCAGTAATACAGATTGGCAGATTTTTTTTCATAGTCCAGATAAGCTCTCAGATTTTGGGCAACCAATCCTTCTAAACTGGCTCCTGCGATTTCTTCTGGGGCATCTAGTGGACCTTTGGGCCTCATCTCGAAAAATACACCTGCATCAAATAAATAAAATTTCTTATGGGATATAAGATCCCGTTTGGCTTTCTTTGAAAAAATGGGAATGGTAAAGGATAAGAGGAGATCTTCTAGAATGGAAAGGTATCCTTCTACGGTTTTTCTTTCCACTCCTGACTCTCTTGCAACATTGGAAGTATTCAAAATACTGGCATGGGAAAAACTTACCGCCTCCAAGAATCTGGAAAAATTTCCAATATTTCGCACCAATCCTTCACTGAATACTTCTTCCTTTACATAGAGTCCAAGATAAGCACGCAAACTCGAACTAGGATCGGATTTGTCATACAACAAGGGTAACAATCCAAATTTTAAAGCAGACTCTAGGTTAAAATAAGATCCCAATTCTTTAGCAGTGAAAGGATGCATTCTGCATAATTCTGCTCTTCCCCCCAATAAGTCTACACCTGCTCTTTTTAACTTCCTAGAGCTAGAGCCTGTGAGTATAAATTGAACTTTTTTTTTGGTTTCTATAAGTTGGTGTACTACAGTTAGTACCTCAGGGATTTTTTGTATTTCATCGAGGATAAAAATTTTCTTATCAGAATTACCTTCCACAATTTCCTTTAAAATTTCTGGCCTACCTATAAAACTCCTGTATGTCCCTGGATCTAAAAAATCAATCAGCTTTGCATTTGGAAAATTGTCTCTGAGATAGGTGGATTTTCCCGTTCCGCGTGGTCCGAAAAGAAAAAAGCTTTCCTTAGGGGCAATAAATGTGCGTTTTATACTTTTCATTTTGGAATCTCTAATTCCATTTTTGCATGCAAAATGGAATTAGCAACTCCATTATTAGATACTTTATATGATTTTCAAAGAAATATTTATATTTGTACTCGATACACTAAACCTATACTACTTATAATAGGTTATATCAAATGAATTGCTTTTGCAAAAAGCCCCAATACCACTGACAATACAGCCCACAATAATTTCTGTTGAAATGAAAACTGTTTTTCCATGTTCTTCTCATTGGCTTTGATCTGGTTCTCTAAATTTTCTCTTGTAAAATCAATTTTTTGATTCATTCGCAGAAATCGTTCTTCCCACTTCTGATCCATTTTTTCAAACCCATTTTTCATAGTCTCCGCGAGTATGCGTATCTCACTTCGAATACCATCTGTCTCTTTCTGAATGGGTACTATAAATTGATTCATAATTTTTTGCTCACTCCGTAGTACTTTTGAGTCTACCCAAATTTCAAACTCTGTCAAGACAGATTCCATACCTTCTTCGGTAAGATTAGCTTTATTTAATGCGAGGATTAAGTTTTTCATTTTATTTCTCCTGCATATATATGTAAAAATTTTGGATAAAATAGTTGAAAAAAATATTTTTTTATAATTCTATCATGAATAGTCTTTTAGATTCTTATGAGACATAATCTATATACTTAAGGATAAGATTTTATCTCTTATGTAATCTTTTCTCTGGGAAAATGGAATTAATTTATAAAATAACTTTATTCATTAATCATGGGAGTTTTCTGAGAAAAAAATCGTCTTAATTTAGAGTGAAAAAATCTTTTTTTGTTTAGCCAAAGGGACATATTACCGATGTTTTTTTCTCAATTCTACTCAGCAATTTTTGGAATCGGTCGATGAGAACTGGTAAGGAGTGTTTTCATGACGCAGGTAAATTCCGAAAAAGAAGAAGATTTAGAATATATATTTAAAGAAGAGATCTCAGTGTATAGGAGCATCCTTTCTTTAGAGTCAAATAAGCGCGAAATCATACTCCAATCTAGGGGCAGAGAGTTAGAATCTGCTTCTAAACAAATTTCTCATCTCTTAGGTATTGCAGGACAGGTAGAAGAAAAGAGACAGTCCGCTATTTCTAAATTATTTGAAAGTAAAAATATTAAGCCGAAAGGTAACAGAGTCGTATTGTCTGAATTGATTGAGTTTATCGAGGAAGATGAGCGTGGAAAATTTGAAGGTCTGGCAAATGACCTCAGAGATGTTGTAGCACAATTAAGAGAATGTATTACTATAAATGAAAAACTTTTACATGCAAAACAAGAAATTTTTGAATTATCTATGGAAGCCTTAAAAGCGGCATCTGTTGGGATTCAAGAGTTGGGTAGCTATGACGCACCCTCAAAAGTCAATCGTAGTCGAATGAATGTAATGTTAAATACAAAAGCATAGTTGGAGATAAAAAATGGGATCAACATTTTCAGGTTTAGAAGTAAGTAAAAGAGGACTTTCAGCACATCAACAAGCATTAAATACAACCGGTCATAACGTAGCAAATGCTGATAATAAAAATTATACCCGTCAAAGGGTTACTATTGGTGCGGCAGATCCCATTTATGATGCAACATTCAACAGAGCAAATGTAGCAGGTCAAATCGGTCAGGGGTCTGTTGTAACACAGATTGAAAGAATTAAAGATAATTTTATTGATGAAAGAATTAATGAGACCAATACAGAAAAAAACTATTGGGGCGTAAAACAAGAATATTTATCACAAACTGAAGTAATCTTTGGAGAGCCGGGTGGTAATACGATTAGAACCCAAATGGATCAAGTTTGGTCTGCTTTTCAAGAGTTGGGTAACTATCCAGATGAAAGTGCTCACAGAGCAGTAGTCAAAGAAAAAGCAAATGGCTTAGTTTCCAGACTTGATGATACATACAAAAAGTTAGCATTCTTAAAAGATCAGGCAAATAGAGACTTCGAAACTAAATCAAATCAATTGATTTCTTTGAGCGAAAGCATTAGAATTTTAAACGAAAAAATTCTAAAATCGGAAACCGTAGGTGATACTCCAAATGATTTGTATGACAGAAGAGATAAAGCAATCGGAGAATTAGCTGGATTAGTTGATATCACAGTGAGCAGAAGTGATAAAGACGAATTTATGGTTTATATCGGTCAGCAAATACTCGTTCAGGGTGGAAAGAAAAATGAGATTAAGATTGTAGGGGATGCTGAGAGAGACGGAAAATTAGATCTATTCTGGAAAGATAGTGGTGATAGAGTTCTCATGAGAAGTGGAAGATTACAGGGTCTTTTAGAGATGAGAGATTACGTTATACCTGAAAAAATCGCTCAGGTTGATTCTTTTACTGTCAATATGGTAGATACTGTTAACTCAGTTCATAGAGATGGATTTGGAATGAATGGTAAGACAAATCTTAACTTTTTTGAAATAAAAACTCTATCGAATAATAGTATGGGAGAATTTGATTCCAATGGTGATGGTATCAATGATATGACAGCTATTTTTAGGGTAACGGGTAAAACTTCTCTAGAAAAAGATAGACCAATTGGTATTGCAGGAACACTAACTTTTCACAAAAACGACGGAAATAATACCCCAGTATATGTTTCCTATTCAAAAGATGATACCGTAGGACAGGTTATATCAAGGATTAATAATTCTAGAGTAGGGATAAACGCATCACTCAGTCATGATTCACAGTTAACACTTAAAGCAACACTTTCTGAAGATAATCCTAAAATGAATTTTGTTATACAACACTTAGAAGATTCCGGTCAATTTTTGGTAGGATTATCTGGAATCCTTTCTGGATCGGGTAGCGCAGGTTCTTTTGATTATAGAAAAACGGGAGAAATTAATAAATTTCAGACTAGTTCTGAGGATATAGCCCTAACTCCGTATTACAATCCATCTGCAAGAGTAAAAATTTCTGATGAAATACAGGGAAATGAGCTAAGCATTGCCGCTTCTAGGGGAAAGGCTATTGGTGGGTCTCAGGATTACAATTTAGCGAATGGCCATAAAGATGGTTCAAATGCTCTTTTGATCGCCGCTGCACTCCGGGATAAACCTGTAATGGTGGAATATGACAATAATTTTACTTCTTTCTATGCTTATTCCATCTCAAAATTAGGAACGGAATCTAGAGAAGCTAAACAGGAATCAGAAACTAGAAATATTTTAATGACAGAATATGAAAATCTGAGACAATCTATCAGTGGGGTTGGTTTGGATGAAGAAATGGCTTCCATGGTTCAATTTCAGCAGGCGTACAATGCATCTGCAAAAATGATTAATATGCAAGCAGAAATATTAGATGTAATAATAAATAGATTGGTTAGATAATTTAGGAGATAACGTAATATGAGAATAACAGGACAAATGACTAGCAATTCATTGGTGAAAAACCTAAATCGTCACCAAGTAGATCTTGATGAAATACAAACACAAATAGGAACAGGCCTAAAAATTCGCAAGCCCTCTGATGATCCTGGATTAGCAACCAATCAGATGTACTTCAGAACAAGACTCCATGAATTAGAACAATTCGGAAGAAATCTTGATGATGGGAAAGCACGTTTGGATCAAACTGATGGAGCACTTTCAGTAGCAACAGATATCTTACAAAGAGTAAGAGTATTAACAGTGCAAGCGGCAAATGGTATCTATCAGGGTGATAAGGGATTTGAATTAGAAGCGGCAATTGGAAAAGAAATAGACCAACACTTGAGAGCCTTGATTGAAATCGCCAATAGCCGTGATGCGACTGGTAAATTTATATTTGGTGGTCATACAATTGATAAAGCTCCTTTTGAAGTAATAGAAACTAAAGAGAAAAACCTCAAAGGTCTTGGAATACAAGAACGAATAGTTGGTGTGGAATACAGAGGAGATATAGGGGAGCAAATTAGAGAAATTGATAGAGGAGAATATATTGGTGTTACAGTTCCCGGAAATAGAGTATTTTGGGGAACAAATACAAGTGTTACAGCCTCTAAAGATTTGACAGAATATAGTGTGCCTTCCGATCAGAGAATCAAAATCAATGGTGTAGAAATCTCTATAGCCGCTGGTGATAAATTAGATGATGTTATAGATAAAATAAACAGTTCTCCCTTGGATGTTAAGGCATCTCGATTGGGTAATAACAATATTTCTCTCACAACAACTAACCCTCACCAAATGTGGTTGGAAGATATCGAAGGGGGGACAGTTCTCAAAGATTTAGGTTTAATTGAGCCAAACTCAAGTGAACCTCCCGGTAATTTTTCAAGATCTGCAACAGTAACTGGCCTTTCAATTTTTGATGTATTGATTCAGTTAAAAAATGATTTAACCTCGGGTGATCAGGAAAAGATTTCTGGAAAAGATTTAGGTGATATCGATTTAGCTCTTGAAAATATTCTCCGCCATAGATCGGCAGTAGGAGCAAAAGTAAATAGAATCGAACATCACGCACAACGTATGGATTTTGATAGAACTTTTATGACAGAACTCCTAGCTAAAAACGAATCCGTTGATTTACCGGAAGCAATTATGAATTTAAAGTGGTTGGAAAGTGTACACAATTATGCTTTAAATATAGGTTCAAGGATAATTCGTCCTACACTAATGGATTTCTTAAGATAATAAATGAGTTTACTAATTGAATCAAAACCATTCGGTCAGATAGAAATAGATGACCGTCAAATTATTGTATTCCCAGGCGGGCTGTTTGGTTTTGAGAAATTTTCACGTTTTGCATTAATTGAAGAGAGTCCGAACAGTGTATTTAAGTGGTTACAATGCCTGGAAGATAAGAACCTAGCTTTTATCGTAATACAACCTGAGTTGTTTACATCTTCCTATGTTCCAATCATTCCTCCATCTGAACTTAAATCACTCAAGCTAACTAAAATCGAAGATGCGTTGATAATGGTTATTGTATCTATCCCTGGAGAAGATCCAGATTTGATGACGGCGAATTTACAGGGACCTATTCTTATCAATAAAAAGGATCTAGTCGGGGGGCAGTTTATATCGAGAGATGAAACCCATCCGGTTCGCAAATTAATTCTTGATAATAAAAAGACTCCGGAGAGAGTCTAATGCTAGTTTTAGCTCGCAGATTGAACCAATCTATTATGATTGGGGATGATGTTGAGATAGTCATAGTTGATATAAAAGGTGATCAAGTAAAACTAGGAATCAAAGCTCCTAGAAATGTATCAATTCAGAGAGCTGAGATTTTACAGGAGATACAAGAGGAAAATAGAAATGCTGTAAACTCAAATATCAATCCACAAACTTTAGATAAGCTAGGAGATATATTCAAGAAAAAAGGAATTATCCCGAAATAACGACTAAATATAAAATTATTTTAGATTTAAAAATAGATTAAATCTTTTTTTTCCTTGAAAAACTTTTCAAATTAGTATTTGTTTTACTCTGACCCCAATCGGAGATATATTAAATGAAAACCTTTATTCTTTTTTGTACAATCTTATTCTCAACTTTTACTATAATTTACCCTGAATCAGCTAAGCCATTAAATCTTACTGAAGATTGTAATAACTCAACCTGTCAACCCCATATATGGAGGGCTATTGACTCTTATTCAGAAGAATTTTTAGTTGGAAATTTTGATGATGCAAAATGGAAAGAAATTAAAGAGTTTCCAGTTTGGATGACCAAGGTTTTCCCGGGAGACGGTAGTCTAAAAACATATTCCTTGCGTACAACATTTGACTATCCTCCCAATATTAAAGCAGTCAAGAAAGTAAAGGGAATTTCCTTTGGAGAGATTGGGGAAGTCTTTGAAGTCTATATCAATGGAAAACTTGTAGCGAATGAGGGAATAGCTATTGATGGTCAAAAAGTTGAGTTTCATCGCACTGTTAGAGGACAGGCTTATGAAATTCCGGAAGATTATCTTAAGGATACAGATAATCTTCTTTTAGTAAAACTCCAAGGACATCCTAAGTTTGAACACACTGGTTTTTATCTGAAAAATGGTTATAATTTTGGTGTTTTTGAAGATCTACAATATAGTAATCGAGATTTCTCAACAGTTGTTCTTATTGGAATTTATATTATATTTGGTGTATATCATATATTTTTATATATAAAACGACCTAAAGAAATTGTGAATCTTTTTATGGGATTGACAACATCCTTTTTGGGAGTATATCTATATACTCGTACGAATGTAATCTTTGAAAATACTAGTTGGGATACAGAAATAATTCAAAGGATAGAATTAATTTTATTGTATCCACTTGTTGCATTGATATTGATTTTTCAAGATGAATTATTCTTTCAAAAAATTTCTAAGAAATCTTATTATTATTTAATATTCACTTTATGTTTATCTATTCCTACCTTTGTAACACCAATGTATATCTCGGAGTATCTTCTAAGAGCTTGGCAATTGAGTGCACTATTTTTCATGGCACCTCTTATGTTTATTATTCTTTATCGAGCCATTAGGGACAAAATTCCAGCGGCAAAGAGAGTGTTTGGTGCATTTGTGTTAACCTTGATCGCTGCTATTTATGATATTTTGGACTCAATACTCTTTAATTCTGGGCTCTCTTTTACAAAATATACGTTCTTTACTTTCATAATGACGTTCATTGTGTTGCTAGCAGAGAAGTTTGTTGAATTACATAATAGTACTGAAGAACTCAATGCAACACTAGAGAAAAAAGTAGAAGATAGAACTAGAGAATTGACAGAATCACTAAAAAAAGTAAATGAATTGAAAGTTCAACAGGATGGTGATTATTTCTTAACATCCCTCCTAATTAAACCATTGGGTAGAAACTTTGCACAAAGTGATACAGTGAATATTGAGTTTTTAACTAAACAAAAGAAAAAATTTGAGTTTAAAAATCGCCATCATGAAATTGGGGGAGATTTGAGTGCGGCTCACAATATAACACTCCAGGGAAGAAAATACATTGTATATATGAACTCAGATGCAATGGGTAAATCTATACAGGGTGCAGGGGGTGCACTTGTTTTGGGATCCCTTTTTCAATCTATTATAGAAAGAACCAAATTATCACAATTAATTTCAAATCAATCTCCAGAAAGATGGTTAAAAAATACATTCGTTGAACTACATAAAATTTTTGAAAGTTTTGATGGAAGTATGTTGGTATCTTTGATTATGGGCTTAATTGATGAAGAAAATGGATTTATGTATCACATGAATGCTGAACATCCTTGGATTGTACTTTATAGAGACGGTAAATCTGAATTTATAACATTAGATCTCGACTTTAGGAAATTAGGAAGTTTAGGGGAAGAAGGCCAATTGTTTATTAGAACCTTTCAGTTAATGCCCGGAGATATCTTATTCGGTGGGTCTGACGGAAGAGATGATATTGTTATCTCAGATCCAACAGGAAATAAATTTATAAATGAGGATCATGAATTATTCTTACAACATGTTGAAATTGGTAGTGGTAAAATGCAAGAAACCGTTGATTCAATCATTGGAAAGGGGGAGTTATATGATGATTTATCTCTTATCAGAATTGAATATTCGGGTGCCATAATTCCAGCACATTCATATGAATATGAAAAAAATCTAAAATTTGTCAAAGAGCAAATCTCGAAAAAAAATCTACCTGAAGCTAGAAAAATTATCAATGAATTATTCGAAAAAGAAGGTGTACTTCCAGAGGGACTTAAAGTTCTTTCAGTTTTAGAGGCAGAAGATAAAAAATACTTAGAAGCGGCTAGAGCAGGTGAAAAATATACTCAATTAGTACCTGGTGATACAGATATGTTCTTTCAAACAAGTTATAACTATTTTAAAGCTGGAGAAAATGAATTATCAATAAGTTTCGGAGAAAGACTTAGACTTAGAGATCCAAATGATATGAAAGTGTTGAAGTTATTGTTTGATGTTTATTTGGAAAATAAAAATAGAAAACAAATTTCTGGTATAATAGAAAGAATTTCTATTATTGATCCTAAAAATCCAGATTTAGAAATGTACTCAACTAAAATGAAAACTCTAGTAGAAGTATAAAAATTTTATGAGAATAATATCTTTTAAAAACATAAAAATAATAACATTTAATATAATTATTTTTATGTTTATTTTAAGATGTGGTGGAGATGGTACTGGTTCAGAGGAGGGATTCTTACATGTAAAAATGTTTGATAATGTATTTATTCCTCCGATTGCATCCACTCCAATTGGTGGTAAGGTTCGGTTTGTAAATATAGGAAGTAATCCTCATAATGCTATTTCCACTGAAAAGAAGTGGAGTTCAGAGTCATCATACGGAAGTATTGCAATTCCCCATGGAGCTTTTGCTGATATTACTTATCCTGAAGAAGGTGATTTTCCGTATTACTGCTCGTTTCATGCTTCTCCCGATGGAAAAGTAGGAATGGTAGGGCATATCTTAGTTGGTGGTGCAAATATTGTACAAAATTCTGAAGTAATACAGAAAAAATCAGTAGATACCTATTCAAACAAAACAAGAAAAGTCCCTACAGAATACCCTTCTATTCAAAATGCTGTTGATTCTGCAATGCCTGGGGATTTAATTTTAATAGGGGAAGGTATATTTAAAGAAGAAGTAATTGTAACGACTCCATCTCTAATTATAAGAGGGTCTGATAGGAACAAGACTATTCTCGATGGTGAATTTATCAGAGCAAACGGTATAATGATACTCAATGCGGATGGTGTTTCTATTCAAAATATGACTTTTAGAAATTATACTTTAAATGGAGTATATTGGACTGGAGTTAAAGGGTATCACGGAAATTATTTAACAGCCTATAACAATGGTGACTATGGAATTTATGCATTTGATTCTATTGATGGACTATTGGAAAATTCATACGCCTCCGGGTCTCCTGATTCAGGATTTTATATTGGTCAATGTTATCCATGCGATGCAATTATTTATAATGTAATTAGTGAAAATAATGCATTGGGATACTCTGGAACTAATTCTGGAGGTAATTTATACATCCTAAGCTCTATATGGAGAAATAATTTTTTAGGAATTGGGCCAAATTCTTTAGATAGAGAATTACTGCCCCCCGAGAGAGAAACCACTCTTTTATATAACTTAGTATATGATAATAATAATATGAATGCACCAAGTCATAAATTAGAATTTCCCTCTATAGGAAATGGAATTGCAATTCTCGGTGGAATTAGAAATAGGATCGAAAATAATATTGTATTAAATCATAAAAATTATGGTATAAGTGTAGTACCGAATATTGACGAAAGATTATGGTTAAGTAATAATAATATAGTAAAAAATAATATAGTATTTGGCTCTGGAAGGGGAGATATTGCATTAGGTGGTCCAGTTAGTTTTGGAAACTGTTTTGAAGAAAATATATTCAATCATTCCTCTCCTGTCTTACTAGAGTTTTTTCAAGGTTGTGATAATTTTCGTTATCCCTATTCAGCTGATCTATCCTCAACTATTGGACTACTTTCATTATTTGTTCAAGTCAACATGGGTGATTTTGAAAAAATATCATATAAAAATCAGCCAATTCCTCCCGAACAACCAACAATGCCACTTGAGTTGACCAAGATAATTGAACCTGCAATTGGGATGTTTGAGAAGTCAAAGAAATATATAGAGTTAGCAAAACATCCTGAAGAGTCAGAGGTTATCTTAAAAAATTATTATGCATCACAAAAAATCTATTCTAGTCCATTAAGACCTCAATTTCCCCAAACTTTTAAAACAATTTTGTTTCATATAATCGGATTTCTGCTACCTATTGGATTATATATTGCATGGGTAGGTACTTCTATAATTGATATTATACTAAATAAAAATTTATCTAAAGAAAAATCTATTACTTATTTGATTGTTATTTTATTAATTCCATATATTACAGCAATGTATTACTTATTTAAAGAATCAACAATTTCTAAATCAGTTAGAAATACAATGATCTTAACAGGAGTAATCTTATTTATAAGTTTAATTTCATATTCAATTTTTGGAATAATTAGTGGAGGTCTTCCAACTCAATAGTTGTGAGGTATAATTATGGAATCAATTAAGTCACCTGGTATTATTTTTTATTTATCTTATTTTTATGCGTATTACATACCTATCATATTATATGTAATTTGGTTGCCAATATCCC
>CANGZW010000103.1 GCA_947458405.1 Leptospiraceae bacterium | reverse complement strand
GCGATGAGTTCTGCCAAAGGCACAGATGACCTATACATCGTCGAACAGAAAGGTATAATTAAAATTTATTCCAATAAAGAAATGAAAAAAACTCCTTTTTTGGACCTTAGAAAAAAAATAACCGGGGTCAATCGATTTTACTCAGAGAAGGGTTTATTAGGACTAGCCTTTCATCCAAACTATGATGAAAATAGAAAGTTTTATATAAATTATAGTGCTGACTTAGATAAATCTAATATAGATCATAAAACTATTATTTCCGAATTCCAGTCCTCTCTCTCTAATCCTGAGAAAGTATTATTTCAGTCAGAAAAAATCGTATTAGAAATTGAACAACCCGAGGCAAATCACAATGGGGGTACTCTTCAGTTTGGAAAGGATGGGTATTTATATATAGGAAGTGGTGATGGGGGAGGTGCTGGGGACAAGCATGGAACTGAGGGAAATGGGCAAAATCCCAATACACTCTTGGGTAAACTACTAAGAATTAATATAGATACCAATCTACCCTACGAAATACCAAATGACAATCCATTGATAAAAGGTAAGGGATTGCCGGAAATATATGCTTTAGGTCTTAGAAATCCCTGGAAATTTTCTTTTGATCGTAATACGGGTAGATTATTTCTTGGAGATGTAGGTCAGGAAAGAATTGAAGAAATAAATATCATAGAAAAAGGCAAAAACTATGGTTGGAAAGTTCTAGAAGGAAATTTATGCTATGATCCAATTGAAAATTGTAATACGAAAGGTTTTGAGCCCCCTATATATTCATACAGTCATGATATAGGGAATAGTATAATAGGTGGATATGTATACAGAGGAAATAAAAAATCTTTTTACTATGGAAAATATATCTATGCAGATTGGTCGGGAAAAATATTTTATTTATCCGAGGATAAAAAAAATTGGGTTTCGCAGGAATTAAAAATACAAAATAAGGATAGAGAGCCCTGGAAATTTATCAATTCTTTTGGAGAAGATGCTAAAGGTAATTTATATTTATTGACACAGGAAAAACCAAACCCCGGCTCAAAGGGATATTTATATAAAATTATATTATAATTTTATATTTAATAAAATAGTTTAATTATTATCTTTGATTTTTTTTATTAAGTTAGTAGTAGAAGCACCCTCAATATATGATAGTATTTCTACTCTTCCACCAAAATCAATAACAGCATTGTACTCTACGAGATCTTCTTTTTTGTAATCACCACCTTTAACATGTATATCAGGGTGGATTTCTTCTAATAAAGTTATAGGGTTATCTTCATCAAAAAGCGTGACAGCGTCCACAAAGAATAATGAAGCAATTAAAATAGCTCTCGTAACTTCATCATTAATAGGTCTCTTCTCTCCTTTTAACTTTTTTACGCTGGAATCTGTATTTAACCCTATCCATAAAAAATTTCCTAATTCTCGTGCTTTCATTAAATAACTAACATGCCCCGGATGAATTAAGTCAAAGCAACCATTTGTAAAAACCAAAGGTCTAATTGCATGATCTCTTTTAAAGGAAGAAATATTTTTTCTTTCAATGATTTTGGATTGTATTCTATCTGGAATTTTCATTCAAATATTCCCGCCTGTGTTAGAGATTTAAATAATTCAGTTCTACTTACTGTTTCTGCACCCAATTTTTCTACTACAAGTCCACCGCCTGCATTGGCAACAATTGCAGATTCAATTTCATTAAATCCAGCACTCTTAAATGCAGTAAATAATGAAATTACAGTATCACCTGCCCCTGTAACATCAAAAACTTCTCTTGCAATAGTAGGAATATGGGTATGCTTATTGTCACTTTTGGTATATATACTTAATCCTTTATCACCCCTGGTTATCATCATACTTCCAGAATTTAAACGATTTGTTATATCTAAATTCGCATTTTCGATATCAGCGTCTGTTTTAAGTTTTATACCCAAAGCGTTACCCGCCTCATGATGATTGGGTGTCATAATTGATATACCTTTATAATTAAAAAAATGTGATACTTGTGGATCAGCGGATATATAAATATTATTTTCATTTGCAATATTTATAATTTTTTCAATTAAGGAGTGAGTCAAAAGACCCTTATCGTAATCCGAGAGGATAATACTATTGTAAGATTTGATTATTTTTGATAAAATATTTAATATATTTATTTCTTCTTCAGTTGAAAGATTTTGAATTATTTCATGATCCACTCTACAAATTTGTTGGTGTGCCGCTATAATTCTAGTTTTGAGTATCGTTGGAATATTTGCATTTTCAATTAAGATAATTGACTTATCAGTTAAATTGGAAGTTTTAAGGAGTGATCTTGCTTCTTTTCCTTTTTCATCTATTCCTACCCGTCCTATGATTCCAGTTTGTATGCCAAATGCAGTTAAATTTTTAACTACGTTTCCAGCACCACCTAGTGTTGTTCTAGAAGACTTTACATGTACAATAGGAACTGGTGCTTCCGGAGAGATCCTGGTCACCTCACCCATTAAATACTCATCTAGAATAAGATCACCAATCACTAAAATTTTGATTTCATCCAATTTTTTAATGGTATTAAGATACTTATCCCTAGAAACTTTCATGGTAATGTCAATTTGAGGTTTTTAATAGTGAAGTCAATATTTAATCAGAGGTAAAAACTTTAATATTATTATAAATTTTATATATTAATTTATAGAAAAAACTAAAGTTTTCGTAAAAATAAAAATGAAAAAAAAATGGAAATATTTCCTAAAGAGTTTATTATACAATGAAATAGATGGATATATTATTTTTGATAATCAAAAAATTAAAAAGAGAGAAATTTTCAATAAAATAGAGGAATTTTCAACTGTATTACAAACAATTAATGTAAAGACCGGAGCTATTGTATATATATCACTTCCAACAGGGTATCCTTTTTTAATATCTTTTTTTGGTTGTTTAATGATAGGTGCTATCCCTATACTTAATTCAGAAAATAAAATTAATGAGACTTATTTAAAAGCAGATTTAAATATAACTCAAAATATAAATACATCAGATATATATTGGGTGGATAATTTGAATTATGTAGTTAATAATAATATTAAATTAAAAATTAGTAAATTAAAAATAAAATCCTCTTTTTTTATACACACATCTGGTAGTACTGATAAATCAAAATGTATAGGAATAAGTTATAATAATATAGCATATAATATTAAAAAGCATAGATTTTTGAAATTTAAAAGTCATACTCTTATATCTACATTGCCATGGACCCATATTTTTGGATTATTTTTTGATTTATTTCTCGCATTGGAATTTAAGTTGGATATTTATAGATTAAATAAACCCGAGGATATATATTTAATACCAGAAATAAAAAATAGATCTTTTCAATATTATATAAATGGGGTACCAAAATTTTTTGAAGAAATTTTTTTACAAGATAATGGAAATATATTATCAAATGTAGAAGGAGGAGTGATAGGAGGGGCAAAAATTTCTTCTGATTTAGCAAAAAGTTTAGAAGGATCTAACTTTAGAGTGGGTTATGGTCAAACAGAGGCAACACCGGGAATACTTATGGGAGAAAAGGGAGAATTTTACCCTAATTACTTGGGAAAAAAAATAGGAATAAATGTAAAAATAAAAAAAAGCAATCTATTTTTCAAAGGCGAAAATGCTTTCAGGGAAAGAATACTTCAAGGAAAAATATTATCTTACAAAAAAAATAGATGGGTAAATTCAAATGATATATGTAAAACAATTAATAATAAATTTTTTTATATAGGAAGAAGTGATTTTTCTTTTAAACTAAAAAATGGAAAGATGATCTATGTAGAAGAGCTTGAGTCTAATATAATAAAGGAACTTAGGTTAAATTATCCAATTCAATTCGGTGAAAATAATCTCTTAGGGATTTATTTAATGATAGATAAAAAAGAGGAAATGAAAAAAGATTTAATTATAAATATTCTCCCGGACTATATAAAATCAGAAAAAATTAAGATTATTTTTGTTTCCGAATGGTCGAAAGATTCAAAGGGAAACCTTAATAGAAAAAAAATGATAGAAGATTATTTATTGGCATATAAAAGGCAAAATAATTGAAAATAGCTCAATACTTTTTAGTTGGATCCTTATTTTTTGTGGCATTAGCTGTAGTAGGTTATTTTACAATTATTACAGAAGGGGGTCCCCTAAAAAAAGAACTTTATACAATGCAGGTTTATTTTCCTAATTCGGAAGGTATTAAATTGGGATCTAAGGTTACAGTTCGTGGGGTTCCCTATGGTTATGTATCAAAGGTCAATTTAATTCAACTTGATAAAGAAGGAAATATTCTCGGAGCAACTGAAGAAGGTATTTCTTCTAAAGTGGAAGTAATGATGGTATTACAAAAACCACTCAAATTATATGATAATTATTCCATAAAAATCAGAAATGAAAGTTTATTATCCGGAAGGGTGATTGCAATAGATCCGGGGTTTTATGTTGCAACTACTTTTAATTCTCCCGATATTGTTGTTACATCTAGAAAATTTATAGAAGGGGGTACAATGGATGATCCTTTGGTAAGTTTATCAGAATTAATAGCAGAGAATAGAAACGATATCAGAAAAACAATTTCTAACATATCTCAGATTACTGATAAGATAAACAATGGGCAGGGAACATTGGGTAAATTAATTAACAATGATGAGATCCATTCCAATGTTAATACTACACTTACCGATGCTCAAATTGTATTACGAGAATTAAGAGAAGGTCTTGAAGATACAAGGGAACAGGCACCGGTAACCAGCTTTATTAGAGCGGCATTGACAGCTTTTTAATTATTGTTTTCTTCATAAAAAATATTTTCATATTCTTTGCTATTTATAAAACTTCCTTTTCTGATATTAAAAAAGAATAATTCAGGCAAAGAAAATAGACTTCCCTCGACACCCCTTTTGAAATTCTTTCCATTATCAAATGGTAATGTAAAAATACCCAGGGTTAATTGACCGAGTCCTCCAATTAAATTCACCGAGCCCAGGATTGGCCTGAGTATAATTGTATCATCAGTAAAAAAAATGAAAAAACTATCGTTACTATTAAATTTATAAATTGAAGAGGTAATAGTATTTGATTCCTTTAAATCTATCCAAAAAGGAAAATGATGATTTTTCAATTGAGATTTTGATCTCAGTCTGTAGGAATCTATTTGTTCTTTGGTTTTTGTTTTATAATAAGATCCTACTTTAAAATCAGCCACAAATGGAATAAAAGTAAAATTATTTTTGCTATTTATAAAACCACCAAGCAAATCAATACTTTCTTTTTGATTATTATTTGTTAGTCTATTTAATGTTGTAAATAACTCTGTAGTACAGTTTTCTCTAATTAAATCAAATGGGTATAAAATTTTCATTTTATTATAAAAATTTTCATAATTTAGTTTTGCTGATTTTAAATTTTTACTTAAATTATCAGTTGAATTCAGATATTCATCTAATATAATATTTTTTTCCTTAGAAGGGTATAAAATATTATAATTAATTCTAAATTGATTTTTTGTGCTTTGTATTGATGATATTTCTAACATTCTATTAGAAGAATCTTCTAAGTAAGTAAAATCTTCTTCTGAGTAAAAATCATTTTTTAAATAATTTTCTATTCCTTTTTTAAAAAGGATCATAATAGATTTTTTAAATTCAACAAAAATTATATCTTCAGCATTTTCATTTTCAATAATATTTGAGTTATAATTATAACAATCTGGGATATATATGGAATTAGTCTCTATAGATTTTTTAATATAATAATATCGTAATACTGAAATAAGAAGGTTTTTGTTGGATTTTTCCTTGATATTTTTAATTTGATTGATAATAGATTGATATAAAATAGGAAGAACTACTTTCCATTTTGAAAGAATTTTATTTTTATCCTTACTTGTAATATAAGAATCTATTTTTATAAAAGAGGATTCTTCTAATTCACATTTATTTAATATACAGAATAGAGCCATTCTTGTTTGTAATAAATCTTCGATATTTTGTGAAAAAATATCCTGTGAAAAAATATAATCTATTTTACTTAATTTAATATTATTTATTTCTTTATAAGTTAATTCAGAAATCGATGAATTGTTCACTCTTAACTGGGTATTTGCAATCTTTGATTCACTAGGAGATAGGTTAAAAAGTTTATTTTTTGAATCAATTATTGGATTAAAATAACCCAATCCTGTTATGTTCACTGAAGAATTTGATTTTAAGCCTTCTAAAAATAGAATATCCTTTTTTAAATAGCCCAAAATTTCAAGTTGCTTTTGTTGAATTAAATAAAATTCATTTAAGTAACTTCGAATTTTCTCGTAATTATCATTGTTAAGCAAAAATTCTCTTTTAATTATATTTCTATTGTCTAAGGAATTGTAAATATATTTAAATTCATTCCAATTTTCTCTTACTATATGAAATATCTTATCGTCAAAATATTGAAAGTGATAAATATACTGACCTATTTTAAGCCCTGTATGACCTCCACTCGATTGCCCTGTGTTAGCATCCACATAGATAAATTCTATTTTTAAATCATCTGCCTCTAAAAAAGAATAATTGAAACAAATTAAGGCAGTTATAAATAGAATAAATCTGAAAGATTTGAATAAATTATTTTTTATAACTTCTTTCCACGGTCGTTTTTACTCCGCCCCGTATATTAAAATCTCCATACACTTTTAAAAATAAAGGGTCTATAGATTTTACTATATCTTCCACTATTTTATTGACCACATTTTCATGAAAAATACCAATATTTCTAAAAAATAAAATATATTCTTTAAGGCTCTTTAATTCTATACACTTTTCCAATGGTATGTAAGTTATGTGAATCGTTCCAAAGTCAGGAAGCCCTGTTTTGGGACAAATAGCAGTAAATTCAGGTATTGAGAAATTAATTGTATATTCATTGTTTTGAAATACATTTGTGAAAAATTCTATAGTTGGAGTTTCTAAACTGGGGATATGATCTTGTTTTCCTTCATAACTACTCATAATTACCTCTTTTTCTAATTATAATCCAGATTTTATAAAAATATTTATTCGGCTACTTAAAAAGTAGAACACATCTAAACATAAAATATTGTTTTTTTGATTCTTAAACTTTTATTCTAAAAAAGTACTTTTTTAGAATATCGTAAAATAGAAATTTGTTACATGATAGATACTTCAAACTTTTCTAAAATTGGAATAATAGATTTTGGCGGACAATATGCCCATTTAATAGCCTCCCGAATTAGGCGACTTGGGATATACACTGAAATAATTTCAAATGAGGAAAGTATAGAGAAATACAAAGAATATTCGGGTTTAATATTTTCAGGAGGTCCAAGTAGCGTTTACTCTGAAAATTCTCCCGGTATTCAAAATGATATATTTCAATTAAATATACCTATATTAGGTATATGTTATGGACATCAATTAATTATGAAGTACTTAAATGGAGATGTTCGTTCATCGGTGAAAGCTGAGTTTGGAAGAGCAGAGATGAAAATAACACAACCGAATGAATTTACAAGCTCACTTTCGGAAACAGAAATAGTTTGGATGAGCCATGGGGATGAGGTTGTGTCTTTACCTGAAGGTTTTGATGTCTTTGCTTCCACTGAAAATTGCAAATATGCTGGAGTAATTTCAAAAGAAAAAAAAATAATTGGAATACAATTTCATCCTGAGGTAACACATACTGAAAATGGAGAAGTATTTTTTAAAAATTTTATTGGTATTACGAAATCTACAAAATCTTGGAATATGGATGAATTTTTAAACAATAAAATAATTGAACTACAGCAAACAATACCTGAAAATAAAAAAGTTTTTATGTTGGTATCCGGTGGAGTTGATTCCACAGTAGCCTATGCATTACTTGCAAGAGCCTTGGGAAACGATAGGGTAAAAGGCCTCCTTGTTGATACTGGGTTTATGAGAAAGAAAGAAGTCAATTTACTCAAGAGAACTCTCAAAAATTTGAATATTAATATTAAGATTACTGATGCAAGTAATCATTTTTATGAAGCATTGAAAAAACAAACTGATCCAGAGAAAAAAAGAAAAATCATAGGAGCATTATTTTTAGAAGTAAAAAATAGAGTAATGGAAAAAATCATCACTGACCCGGAGAATTGGATATTAGGCCAGGGCACTATTTATCCTGATACAATTGAAAGTGGTGGTACAAAGCACTCCAGTACAATTAAAACCCATCATAATAGGGTAGATGAAATTCTAGAGTTAATGAAAGAAGGAAAATTAATCGAGCCCATTAAAGAGTTATATAAAGATGAGGTAAGAGATCTCGGACGTATATTAGGATTCAATGATGTTATAATAAATAGACATCCATTTCCGGGTCCCGGACTTGCTGTGCGAATGATTTCCTCCGAAAAAGATGAATCATTTAAGGATTATGATGAACTTAACTCTGTAATTAAACATTTTAAAAGAGCAAAGGTTTCTGTATTACCTTTAAAAAGTGTAGGAGTTCAGGGAGACTCAAGAAGCTATAAACACTGTGCTGTTTTAAGCGATTTTACACGTAAGTGGGATAAATATAATTTGATATCTACTGATATTACAAATAATGTTCGGGATATAAATCGAGTTGTAATACAACCATTTAACAAAAAAATTCCCAAGAATTTTTATTTTAATCCTATTAAATTAGATAAATCTCATTCAGATATTCTCAGAACCGCAGATTTTAAAGTGAATCAAATTTTAAATAAGACTCAAATCAATGGAGAAATATGGCAGCTTCCTGTAGTACTTATTCCTGTCGGAAAAAAGAAAGGTTTTTTTAGTATCGTATTACGACCTGTGGAATCTCAGGAGGCTATGACGGCTAATTTCTATCCTATGAAACGTAAAATTTTAAAAGAAATAGTCAAGTCCTTATTAAAAATACCAAAAATATCATATGTTTTTTATGATATTACTAATAAACCTCCGGGAACTATTGAGTGGGAGTAAGATTCTAATCTAAGCCTGATTTTCCTTTATATATACAGGCACTATTGCAAGTTTCCAGTACTGTAATTTTATCCAATAGAGGAAGATCCGGTTTTAATTTTTTCCAAATCCAAATTGCTAAGTTTTCACTGGTGGGATTTGACAGCCCTTCAATATCATTTAGATAATAATGGTCTAAGTAATTATCTATTAATGGTTTAACGATTTTTTTTATTTCACCAAAATCCATCAACCATCCCGTATATGGATCAACATTCCCTTTTAAATGTATTCGAAATCTAAATGTATGACCATGTAACCTTCTACATTTATGCCCTTCAGGAACATTTGGTAATAAATGTGCTGCATCAAAAATAAATTCTCGTATTAATTCTATCTCTTCCATTAGGTTTCCAGTTTTATAATTATTCCTTCGTATGGCAATAATGCAATGATATTTAAATCAAAATAGGACTCTTCTTTTCTATTGGTTGAAAAAAGTACCTTACCCCTGTCATAACCACCAATCTCATCTCCAGAAAAAAATCTAGTTTCCTCTTGCGTAAAATTTAATAGGATAATTATTTTTTGTTCTTTGTATATTCTTATATAAGCAAGAATTTTATCATTATTTATAAATAGTAACTTTTGTGAACCCCTTTGGAGTGCTTTCTCCTTTTTTCGGATAGTTATTAGCTTCTTATATAAATTTAATAAACTATTAGAATTTTTAGAACCTTCTTCAACATTTGTGATACTCCCTTCTTTTGATGTAGGAAGCCAGGGGCTATTTGTTGAAAAACCAAAATTTTCATCTTTATTCCAACACATCGGCTGACGGCAATTGTCCCTTCCTGCAAACAAGGGCCAATACTTCACTCCCAAGGGATCCTGAATAAATTTTCTAGGAATGGAATCAGAATTCATTCCTATTTCTTCCCCATAGTACAAAAATGGTGTTCCTCTCAATGTCAACAACATGATAGCAGATATTTTGGCTCTAAGTATGGTTTGATTTCCTTTTTCATAACGTGTGATATGCCTTTTTTGGTCATGATTAGACAAAGTATAATTTGGCCACATATCTTCTTTTAAATTTCGTTCCCAATCTTGTATTACTTTTTTAAATGACCGTGTATCCCATTTACAAAACAGAAAGGAAAAATTAAATGCCATGTGAAGTTCTTTCTTTTCTAATCCATAAAAAGATGCGGGAAGCTCTGCATTCCCCGGGGGATGCATAAATACTTCTCCTACACTCATCCTATCACCGTCATACGAATCTAATAATTCTCTAAAATCTTGTAAGAATTCATGTGTTTCCGGGAGATTTCTATCAAAAATATGATCCTGTCTTTCATACTCCCTAATTCCATTAAAAAAATGACTGGGATTATCTCTAAATTTATCATCTTTGAAGTAATAATTTACAACATCCAGGCGAAATCCATCCACACCCAAATCCAACCAAAATCTTATCATTTTAATTATTTCATTTCTTACTTCGGGATTTCTCCAATTCAGATCGGGTTGCTCAACTGTAAAGCCATGAAAATAATACTCTTGGGTACTTTCATCCCACTCCCAACCCCTTCCTCCAAATGCCGCCATCCAATTATTAGGAACCTTTCCATTGACCGCTTTTTTCCAAATATACCAATCTCTTTTGGGATTATCTATTGAACTTTTACTTTCCATAAACCATGGATGTTTGTCAGAAGTGTGATTGATTACAAGATCCATAATCACTTTAATATTTCGTTTATGGCACTCTTTGAGTAAGATTTTAAATGTATACATATCACCAAAGATGGGATCTATATTATGATAATCAGATATATCATATCCAAAATCAATCATAGGAGATGGATATATAGGTGATAGCCATATAGCATCAATACCCAAAGAATCCTCTTTTCCATTCAAGTAATCGAGTCTATCAATTATACCCTGCAAGTCACCTATGCCATCTCCATTTGAATCCTGAAAGCTCCTCGGATATATTTGATACACTACAGCATCCTTCCACCAGGGAACAGTGTCTTCGGATTCAGAATTCGATTGATTCGATTTTTGTTGAGGTTTTTTCTTGTTTTGCATTGGTTAAACTTTCCCTAATAGTTGCTAATTTACTTGAGTCTGTAATTTTTAAACCTGTTCTGTCCTGTAAATAGAATGTGTCAAAAGCAAAATCTGCACTTGTTGACACCCTAACAAAATGGAGTTGAATGTCAAAAGAAATTATAACTTTAATTAACCTATATAGAAGTCCAATCGAATCCGGTAATTTAATTTCTAAAATTGTATAATCGGGTGATACTGTATTATCAAATTCTATTATTTCTTCAACCATTCCCTCAGGTATATTATTATAGGAAACCCACTCTAATGGTGAGCTCAATAAATCCTCAACACTAATTTTATTCTCATGTAACTCATGTAAATATTTATTTAGTAAACTTAATTTTTGCGTTGTTATGTTCTTGCTTCCCGTAATGTCTGTTACCTGAATCGCCTCAATAAAAAAGCCTTCCTCTGATTTGAAAGTTCTCATCCCGATTACATTTAAAGAGAGAGCACAGACACAACCTGTTAGCTCGGAGAGAAAGTTTTTATCATCACAATGATAAATTGTTATTACAACAAATGTAGGCTCGTGGGAAATCTCTATTTGAAGATTTTGGAGCTTTGTTCTTAAAGCCTTATAAACCTGATAATGATGAAATATTTTTCGGGGGGTAAAATATCTCACATAGGACTCGGGTTCAAATGACTCTTTGAATTTTAAAATTAGGGTAATCTCTTCTTGTGACAATCTTTCTTTTTCTCTTAGAAAAACTAAAAGATTTTCATTCATAGATTCTTTAGTATAATAATATGGAGATTTTCGGTCATTTTGTAAGATTTCTAGGGTTTTTTCATATAAAAAACTTAAGTTTGATCTTTTCCAGTTATTTAATACCGATTTACCCACAGATTTAGTATCAATGATTGTGAGTATATACAAAAGGTTCAGTCTATTTTCATCTGCCACAATGGAAGCGAAATTATTTAAAAGAAAGGGATCGGATATATCCCGTTTGCTAGAAAGCTCACTCATAAGAATATGAGACTCAACCAAAAATTTAAATAAGGAAATCTCATCCTCAGAAAGTCCAATCCTTTCCCCAATGGCAACTGCTAATTCAGCACCATATTGACAATGATCTCCTTCTTTCACCTTTCCTGCATCATGTATAATTATTGCCAATGCCAGTATATCTGTTTTAAAACTTTTATTATAAATCTTCTGAATATCTTTATATTCGAATATATTTTCTCTTAATTTATCAAGTTCTCTCATTATGAGAAGTGTATGTTCATCAATTGTATATTGGTGGTGGTAGCTAAAAAGAGAATAGTTAGTACATTCCCCAAATTCTGGAATTAATTTAGCTAACACACCGCAATGATGCATCTTAGTTAAAAT
>CANGZW010000102.1 GCA_947458405.1 Leptospiraceae bacterium | reverse complement strand
CTTCTATAAACATTAAATTCTTTAAATTTTTTTAGTTCAACTTTGTCGCCTAGATCTTGTATAAGTATCTCTTTTTGGTCTTTCATTTTATATCCTCTTCTAATAAAATTTTTAAAATCTTGAATGTATTGGTCATCTTCGAAAGTTTTGTATATAGTTAATTTTACTATGAAATTCTAATATTTTTTTCCATCGTTCTTCTGTTTAACATTAATGCTATGTGTTCTATCTTTTCCATTTTTATATTCTCCTAATAAAATAAATCTTTCTCTCTGTTTTTAAAAAAGGGGCGAAGCTCAAGCTAGGTAGTCCTACTAGTGCCGTAGGTTAGCTTTGTTATATGCTGAAAGCTCGAATACGAAAAGTTTTGTGAAGCCTTATTACTAGCATTCAAAATAAATTTATCAGTCAATAATAACATAAATATCTGATGTTGTAATACAATTTAGTATTTTATTTTTTAATCATAACATTTCATAGTTCATTCCCAAAACTGTTAAGCAACAGACCAGAGTCAGTTTTTTTAAAACTAAAATAATAATCTGATCCATATCGTTTTGATTTATAATGAATAGTTTGATTTTTAATTGATATTTTATTTACATCAATATCATTCACATCAATTATCTTAAATATATTTTCTTTTGAAATAGTATAACCACATATGCTATTATCATAAACTACCTCACAACTTGATATCTTTGAGAGATAGTTTTTATTATTATTTTTTAGACTAATACTTAATTTAGATGAAATTTCTTTTAGTGAATCTTTTGTTGGGTTGTCTTTTTCGATTTTCTTACAACTAATTATTTTTATTCTATCTTCGGAATATTCACTAAAATTTCCAAGACAATCCATAGCAATTATGTCTATTGCATTTGGATATTGAGAAATTATTTTTTTAAAAATTCTTACAGCTTTAGTATTATTGGTTTTTTCAAGCTCGATCGCTCTATTATATAAATATTCTGCACTGTTTTCATAAGAATCTAGAAACTTACTAAAAATCCATCCTGGTTTTCCTTTTGCAACCTCTGACTCAGATAAAAAACCATCATCTACTTCTACCCAGTAACCAGAAGAACCATTTATTATTTCTGGTTTATTTGTTCTTGAGATTTCAATAAGAACATCACCTTTATTTTTTTGAGTAATAATCTTCGATTTAATATTAGGGGCAGTTCTAATATTTACTCTATCAGCATTAACTGATCGATAAATCTTATCAGAACTTAGTAAGGCAAGTGTTAATAAGGGAATATTTGATAATAGAATTAGATTAATTATTATTTTCATTTGTTCTCTCCAATTTCGAGACTATCGGCTAACATTCAAACGAGTGAGACGATTCTTTAAAGATAAAAAATTTGATGCTCTCCCAATACCTTTAATTTGTTTTCTTGGACAGATAAGCAAACTTTTTTTTAGGAGCTATTTTAATTACTATTTGATATTAACATAAGTTTATATTATAAATATTCTCTTCATCTTCACTAAAAAGTATTGCTTGGTTTTAATTTTTAAGTTTTCCTGACATTGAATGCTAAAATTATATCCTACTTTAGAATAAAATAATAAACAATAATAAATATATAGACTCTTATTATCCCTCAAATCAAAAATACTATAATATCCTTGATAATACAACTATATCCAAATAATTATTTCATATCTTCTCACCAGACTCAAATAATTCCAATCTTTCTATCCACGAAATATCCTGGAAAATATTTTCAATCTCAAAATCGAAACCTTCCTAAACCAAAACAAAGCCAGAATAGATAGCGAAAATTTCAAAGAGCTGAAAGACTATTTTCTGAAGGAACGAAAACTTTCCCGAACCATCTTTGCTAAGTGGGAAACAGAAAACAAAGACCTATTCTTATACAAAGAATTCATCCAAAAACAGAAACGGGAATATCCTTTACAGAATGAATTTGAAGATTTATTAAAAATTAGAAAGTATTCTCCAAGGACAATTAAGTCTTACACAAATACTTTAAAGATCATCAAGGAAAGCTTAAAAAAGAATTGGGACACTGACCTTTTGAATGTCAGCCTAGAAGATTTTAAAGAATACTTTAAATATTTGAGCATAGAGAAAAAGACTTCTAATTCTGGCATTCGGATTGCCAGGTTTTCCATTGAGTACTACAGAAATGAAATCGCTTACAAGCCAATTCGCTTGGAGTTTGCCTATGGAATCCGAAAGGAAGAGCATCTCCCCACAATTTTTAGCCTGAGTGAATTACATAAGATCCTCCAATCCATCACAAATCTCAAGCACAAGATGATGATCTCTCTTCTATACTCTTCGGGTTTACGATTCAGTGAGGTATTACATCTCAGAGTAAAGGATATCGATATACATGAAAAAATAATTACCGTTCGGGGAGGGAAGGGAAAGAAAGATCGTATCACTGTTTTATCCGAGAAGATCATATCAGACCTCTCTATATTTTTAGAAGATAGAAAACCGAATGACTTAGTGTTTGTATCCAACCAAAAATCCAATTCGGGAAAAGATAGACCCCTCACTTCCAGGTCTGTGGAGAATGTTTTACAAAAGGCTTTGGTGAAAGCAAAAATCTCCAAGAGGGGCACCCCCCACGATCTACGCCATACATTTGCCACTCACCTCCTGGAATCGGGAACTGACATACACCTCATCCAAAAACTTTTGGGTCACAAGCACCTATCCACAACCATAATTTACACCAAGCTAACCAACCCGAAGGTAGCAGGGGTCAAGAGTCCTCTGTGAATAGGAGAGATTGCTCATTGCAATTCAGAGTAAATTCCATATTGACACCCAGGAAAATCCACCCAAACTCAATCTATGGCTCAAAATCGCTATCTAGATTGGTTTAGACAGGCAGAAACGACCTTGAGTGGGGTAACCATACCCTAGACTCAGGATTCTTTTCTCAAGCCTGTTTTATCTCCCAGCAGGTTGCTTTAAAAGCTCTGAAATCTCTTTGCTTTTATAATAAATTAGATACCATTAGAACCCATTCCGTGCGAAAGATTGCCCAGGAATTGGGAATCAATGGAGAGATCGAAGAGAAGGGAAAATATTTAGATCTTTTTTTATATTCCCACAAGATACCCCGATTCTCTCCCGGAAGGGGCTCCCTTTGAATCCTTCACCCAGCAACAGGCAAAAGATGCACTCGATAAAGCACTCTCAATTTTAAATTATGTGAGAGCAAAAATCAGTATTTCTAAAGATGATAATGTAGTACAATGAAGCTCGATTACCAATCCAAGCCTAAGATAAAGTTCCAAAATATATCCAAAGGAAAATGGATAGAAAAAGTATCACTAGACCTAAAGAAAATTCCGGGTTACTATAAAGCATACTTTTATGGAAGTTTTGCGAGAAACGAAGATGAGCCCTGGTCTGATGTGGATATAATCATTATCTTAGAAGATAAAATTCTCTCCAAGAAAACATTTATGGAGAATCTTATTTATGTATCGCAGTATTTAAATGAGTATCCAGAGCTCGAACCGCTTGTTTATACAAAAAGTCAATGGGAGAAGATTCTTAGTGATACAAATCCTATTGGATTTTGGAAGGATGTAAGAAGGGATCTTAGTGAAATTTAGAAATCATTGAATTACATCTTTAAAATTTTATTTAGATTTCTTGATTCGTATTAGTAAATGCTGTGGCTAAAATAATTCCTGCACCCATTGCCAGATAGTATAACTGAACAAAACCTTCAATATGTAAAACAAATGTAGAAGTAAGTAATACAAGTCCTACAATAAAATCAAACAATAAGTGAAGCTTCAATGGTATTATCTTAATCACACTTCTTGAATAAATTGTAAATAGGCTGTATATAAAGTTTGAAAGCCCTATTCCAACAGAAATCCAAAAAGCTGAATTGGAAATTTCCATGAAATTGAAAATTACTGGTACGCTTATTAAAGTAATATCTACCAAGTAATCTAGAATGCCATGCAGAGATGGGCTTATGAATTTTATATTTTTTATCATTAATTTTTTAACTTCCCTTATTCTTAAGAGATTATCAAAAAGGCAGTTTTTTTACAATGATATAATTACAAATATTGATTCACTTTGAGTTTCACCAGATGGTTTTAAAACCTTTTAATTTTAACTTTGAAATATAGGAATCTTTTGTAATGAGTGTATAATTTTCTGTTATCGAAAGATATATTAGAAATAAATCAAAAGGATCTTTATGATCATTTACTATAAATTTAGAGAAATTGACTGCTTGTTCTCCAGAAAGATCTAAGATTTCAATATTCATTTTACCTAGTAATTCAGGTACTTCTTCTTGTAAAAAACCTGAAATTTCTAATTTACGAATTCTAACTTTTAATGCAATTTCCCATAAAGAAAGACTGCTTACAACTATTCTATTTTTTGAATCTTGAAGAATTTTAAGAACTGTACTACTTAATTTCTCTGGACTGGAAATACTCCATAGAATACAATGAGTATCTAATAAATAGTTCATTTTTAACTAAACAATTCATCAGTAGTAATTTTAAAGTTTTTTGCGAAGGAAACTTTTGATTTTCCTTTAAGGATTCCTATATTTCTTTTTCCTTTTTTTTGTTCATGCAATGGAACAATTTTAGCTATTGGTTTTTTATTTTTTCCATATAGAATTTCAATTTCCTCTCCATTCTGAACTAAGATTAAAATATTGGAAAAATTACTTTTTAATTCACCTACAGGGAATGATTTCATAGATTTAAAATACTGTATCTTGACTACTTGTCAAGTAAATTTTTTGTTATATTACCTATCGTTTATAGTTTTAAGATTTTTACTATCTGCATATTCAACGAAAACTTTCTTAAATTCCTCATTTACTTTCTCAGAGAGTAAAATTTTAATCAAAGATTGATAGGGAATATCATTTTTATTCGCCAAAGTTTTTACTCTTTCTAATAAGGATTCTGGCAAACGTAAAGAAATCATTTTAGTAGATGGTTTGAGATTAGAGAATCTGACTGATTGAGCTTTTCCAAAATCATAAAAATCAGTTGCTTCATTTTTATCCCAAAAATCAATTTCATCATCAACTGTTTTAAAATTTGGAATTTTCTTTTTTATAGTTTTCATAGACCGCTCTCTCCTTTTTACTCATATCTCTTACAGATATAATTCTGATTTTATTTGTATGAATTGTAAAAACAGTAAGTAATTTTCTAGATGAATTAGGTAATTTTAGAATTCAAGATGCAATTGCTAACTGTTTGTAATTTTGAATTTCTTTAAATTTATGTTTATTTTTTAGTATCTCCTCTTCTAAGTCAAAATCATTTTGTAAACCTAACCAAAATTGAGGTGTGGATTGTCAAGAAAATTTATTTTAAGTTCTTACATTTCAACCCCCATTTCATACCAACCCCATCTCCTCACAAAATTTCACAAATGGTAGTACCCTCCCCGTTTTATTTGATCCATAATCCCTTGTTCCCAAGTGAACCTGAAAAACCTCGGGAATATTAGTTCTCTCTAAAAAGTATGAAATATGCCGACTCAGTGCTTTCTCTCCTGTCTTACACTCTACTGCAAAGAGGGGCTTTTTATTTTTCAGTACCACAAAGTCTATTTCCCTTCCATCTGTATCACGAAGATAACGAATTTCCATATTGAACCCTTCTGTATCTGTTATATAATGACAATACTTGAGTAGATGACTCGCAACTAAATTTTCAAACCGGAAGCCTATATCCTCAACCTGTGACCAATCCCAAAGATAGAGTTTTTTTAATTTTTTAACTGCCCTTACTTTAGGTGATCCAAAGGGAAGGATTGTATAACAATAATAGAGATTAGATAAAATGTCCACCCATCGGTCTACTGTTGGTTGTGATACTTGTAGATCCTCACTCAAACTTTTTAGAGAAAGGGGAGAGCCTACACGGCTTGGAAGAACCTCTGCTAGTAGTACCATAGAAGATATATCCTTTATTGTTTCTAAATCTCTAATATCTTCGGAGACAACTTGAACCATTCTATCATTTTGCCAGATACGATGTTCTTTTTCATTTTGGGCAAACAATGGTTCAGGAAACCCCCCAAATTTTAATAAAGTATCTAGATCACCTTTATTTGGATGTTTACCCATCTCAGAAATGGTAAACGGATGAAGTCTAAAATATCGATACCTACCTAAGAGGGAGTCTTCTCCTCTCCGAAAATAATCCAATCTAGCCGAGCCCGTAACTAAAAATTGGTTATCCTCGTAATACTTATCATATATACCTTTTAATAGATTTCTCCACTTTGCATATTTATGTAGTTCATCCAAAACAATTGTCTTATGGCTCTGTAAGGGTAACTCATCCTTAAGAATAAGTATTTTATCAGTATTTCGATCCCAATTCAAATAAGCAGGATTTTTTATACTGGAAGGATTTAAAAACTGCAGAGCTAAGGTTGTTTTCCCGACCTGCCTTGGTCCCCCGACAAAGACCATTTTTTTCTTTAAAACCTCCCCAATATGGGAAGAAAGGTACCTGAGTGTTTTCATATGCATATTAAATTACTCATGAGTAGTTTAAAGTCAAGTTTTAATTAATTCAATTTATCTTTCTTTCTAAACTTACCAAAAAATCCTTTTATCTTATCTAAACCTAAACCAAACTTCAGTCCAATCAAATCAGAGAATTTCTTTATATAATTAAACGGGAAAACTCTTGCAATTTGAATGTCTGTTCTTGAAATCATAATATATACACTAATGACTGCCATTGTTATGTTTGCCATCCAGGGTCCAATCCAATCGGGTACATTAGATTTTAATGAAATACCACTTCCAAAAATAAAGATAGCGTAATACAAAAATAAAAATATGATCGCCAAAGAAAAACTCATTCCTTTTCCCGATCTCTTTACAACCAAACCAAGTGGAAAACTTAAGAAAAAGAAAATCTGACAGGAGATGGGACTTGCAATACGTTTGTGTATCTCAACATTGAATTGGGTGAGAACTCTCTGTGAATCCTTGTAGAGCCCTTCAAGTTGCATAATCATTGCAAATTTCATGCTCAACTCATCGGCGGGCATTTCTTTGTTCGATACAATATCTAGCTTCATTTGGTCGATAAATGTCTTAAATCCCTGAACCCCTTTGATAGATATTCCATATTCTTTTAACATTTCAAGCCCCGGAACATCTTCAAATCCATTGGATTCAATATTATTCCGAACCCTGATCAAATCCAGAAAGGTGAATGTTTCGGGTTTTACATTGAGAGCCATGACTTTTTTTTCTTTGTCTCCCGGGCTCTTATAATCCATCTCACCGTTCATAAAATTAGTGATCGTTAACCCATCTTTTTTTTCATTCCACTCAATGATAAAGCCATTTCTTAGTCGGATTGATTTTTCTAAATCTCCATTTTCATTTTCTTTTTCAATGCTGATTCCACTTTTAGCGGATATGATTTGTGTAATACGAGAGCCACCCATGGGAATAACCATATTGTTATGGCTAATAAAATCATTTCCACCTTCAAATAACTCCCACTCCCTAATTTGAACACCAATCATTTCCCCTGTTTCTTTGTTCACATCATCTGTATAGAGAGTTCTTCCCTTGCTTTCAAAATTATCCTTAACAGTATCACCACTAAATTGTCCCGGGGATACAACTAAGAGGGGATTATAGGCAACTATCCAGGCATTAAAATCGTTCATTTTTTTTGTATTTTCGGGACCCACTTTAAAATTAAAATAAGCTACGACCCCGGCCATAACAAAACCGAATATTAGAAAATTAAAATATATCTTTGTAAAACTTATTCCTGCTGAACGCATGGCAGTGATCTCAGAATCCCCCGAAAGTCGGCCTGCCGCCATGATTCCACCCATTAGACAGGCCATAGGAATGGTTGAGGGAAGTGTATTACCTAATGTATAGCCCAAATAATCCAGAAGTCTAAGTGGATCAACACCCTTGCCCACAATGAGACCTATCATTTTTTGAAGTGCCATTACAGTATAAATAAAAGTAAAAAAGGAAAGGGAAATAAAAAAAGGTCCAACTATTTCTAAAATGATATATCTATTTAAAATGGGAATTTGTTTCCACGGATTCCATCTGTTTATATCCGTGAAAACCTTAAAATCATCTGGAAGATCCGCCTTATTGGAAAGACGAACCTTTCTGAGATCTTCACTCACTCAAGAGTTCTCCCTTGAGAGTTGCACTTGTACTGCTTTTTATTTGAACCTTGACAGTTTTCCCTTTATAGTCATCTAATGTTTTATCTTCTGGAATAGGGAATACTGTCATACGACCACACTGGGTTCTGCCAGAAAGTTCTCTCTTTGATTTCTTAGAGGTGTTTTCGACTAAAATACTGTAAATTTGGCCTATTTTTTCTTGGTTATTCTCATGAGATATTGCAGTTTGCATATTTACCAGTCTTGTCAATCGATCTGATTTTATATCTTCGGTAACATCATCCGCATAAATACGTTTGGCGACAGTTCCTTCCCTCTCGGAATATTTGAACATAAATGCCATATCAAATTTTACTTTTTGTACCACATCAAGAGTATCCAAAAATTGATCTTCTGTTTCCGTTGGAAATCCTACAATAATATCAGTTGTGATACCAATTCCCTTTACTTTAGATCTAATTTTACCTGCTAAATCGATAAATTCTTCTTTGGAATAATCTCTTTTCATTTTTGTAAGAATATCTGTATTACCAGCTTGCAAAGGAAGATGAATACTCGAACAAAATCTTTCTTCCTTATCCATTAAGTCCAATAAATGGTCGGGAAAGTCTTTGGGGTGGGGAGAAGTGAATCTGATTCTCTCAATTGTAGTATTTTTTAATATATTTTCTATTAAGAAAGTAAAATCCTTTTTTTCATCCGAGTAGGAGTTTACATTCTGACCGAGTAGTGTAATTTGTTTTACACCCAAATCGGTGAGATTTTTAATCTCATCTACAATGGACTTATAGTTTCTACTTCTTTCCCTTCCACGAGTATAAGGTACTACACAAAATGTACAAAAATTATTACAACCCCTCATAATAGTAACAAAAGCAGAGATTCCATCGATAACCTGTGGTTCAATTTCGTCATACGTTTCTATTTTTGAAAGTCGTGTAAGAGAGAGTTTTTGTTTCGTATTTCGTATTTCTTTAATTAAATCAGGAAGAGATCGATAATTATCGGGACCCACCACCAAATCTAAGGGAAGTTCTTCGTGAAACAAATCGTCTCCCAAATTCTGTGCCATACAACCCAACACACCAATCACTAAATTCGGATTTTTCTTCTTTAAGTATCCCAAACTTTGTAACCGGGAATAAATCTTTGAATGGGCATTCTCGCGCACCGCACAGGTATTTAAAAAAATGATGTCTGACGATTCGGGTGTTTCTGTTGTCTCATAATCTGCTTTTTTTAGAAGGCTCGCTATCAGTCCACTATCGTATTCATTCATCTGACACCCATATGTTTCAATATAGACCTTTCCTAAATCCGAAGTATTCGTGGGTTTTGTGGTAGATATTTCTGAGATTTCCATTTTTTCCTGCTTTTTTATGACTTATTTTTCTGATTATATGTTAATTATTGTAACTTTTTCGGGCATTTGAAATTGTTTTTTTCCTCTATTGTTTTAGAAATCTTATTTTTTACAACTACTTGTTTCTTTTTCTCTCTGGGGTAAATTCTCGACATTGAGAAATTACCCCAGTAAACGTTTCATTTAATCAGAATTCCTTTTAACTAAACATAAATTATTTTTCTTGAAGAATTAAAACTGAGTGCTACTACTTCTTATATGAAGCAACTTCCTATTGGTATTCAGACCCTCACTAAGATTCTTGGAGCTGACTATTACTATGTAGATAAGACACAAATTTTGGCTGAACTTGTTAAAACAGGCTCATACTATTTTCTCTCCCGCCCCCGACGATTCGGTAAAAGTCTTTTTCTGGACACTCTGAGGGAAGCCTTTATGGGAAACAAAGAACTCTTCAAAGGTTTGTATCTCGAAAATAATTGGGATTGGTCTAAAAAATATCCTGTGATTCGAATTGATTTTGGTTATGGAGTAATCAAAGATCCTAGAATCTTAGACAAAGTAATCTTAGAAATTTTACAAGAATATTCTAAAAATGAATCCATTCCCCTTTCAAATGAAACAATTTCTGGAAGATTAAGAGAACTCATTATAGGAATGGAAAAGAAATATTCCCAAAAAGTTGTGATACTTGTGGATGAGTATGACAAGCCTATTTTGGACAATATCACAAACACCGAAATCGCAAGAGAAATGCGAGAGGGGCTACGAAATTTTTATTCTGTAATCAAGGGGACAGACGCATATATCAAGTTTGTATTTATTACAGGAGTTTCCAAATTTTCAAAGGTAAATCTGTTTAGTGGACTTAATAATTTGTTAGATATAACTCTAAATAAACGTTATGCGACAATTTGTGGTTATACTGAGACTGAGCTTACTGTGTTTGAAGATCGTTTAATTGATGTAAATAGAGAAAAATTGAAACTTTGGTATAACGGATATAATTTTTTAGGGGAAAGTGTTTATAATCCTTTTGATATACTATTATTTCTCGAAAGTAAAGAATTTAAAAACTATTGGTTTGAAATGGGAAATCCCTCTTTTCTCATTGAACTCATCCAAAAAAACAGTTACAATTCCATCAATATAAACAAAGCGAGACTCACAGAAGCATCTCTTGGTAGTTTTGATGTAGATTCAATTGAACTCGAGAATTTATTTTTTCAAACGGGGTATCTCACAATTAAAAATGTGAAGAAATATAATGATAATAATGTTTACTATCTTACCTATCCCAATTTAGAGGTCAGAAAGAGCCTTACGGATGTAATACTAACTTATCTTTGTAATACAAATACACCGAAAGAAAAAAATAAAGAAGATCTCTATGATATTCTTCTCGCAAATGATCTCGAAAAATTAAAAAAACTATTTTTTTCATTTTTTGCTTCCATACCCCATGACTGGTATCGCAAAAACACAGTCGCAAACTATGAAGGATACTATGCATCTATATTTTATTGCTATTTCACGGCTATCGGTCTTGACGTTAGAGCAGAAGATGTTACCAATCATGGTCAGGTGGATATGACAGTATTCTTTGAAGATAGGGTCTTTGTATTTGAGTTTAAGGTGATTGAAATGACTGAATCAGGGTCAGCACTCTCTCAGATAAAAGAAAAAAAATACTACGAAAAATATGAAGAAATTCAAAATAGAAAAATCTATTTAATAGGAGTCGAGTTTTCTAAAGAAAATCGCAACATTACTAATTTTGAATATGAGATTTTGGGCTAGTGGACTACAAACAATTCCACAAGAACACGAAATCTGGACTTGAGCGACCTCCTTTTCTCTTGACAATCCTTTGGATTTAAGCCATTTTTATCTAATGAAGAAACTTCCCATAGGAATCCAGACCTTTGCCAAAATCAGAGATCCGGAAGAAGACTATTACTATATAGACAAGACCGAGATATTGAAGAGGCTTGTCGATGCGGGTTCATACTACTTTCTTTCGAGACCCCGTCGGTTTGGTAAGAGTCTCTTTTTGGATACTCTGGGAGAAGCATTCAACGGAAACCAATCTTTCTTCAGGGGCTTATACCTTGAACACAACTGGAACTGGACTAAGAAATATCCGGTTCTGAAAATAGATTTCGGTTCTGGAGTGATTCATGAGCAAATTGTTTTACACCAAATTATCAAAGAATTATTGATCGAGTGTTTTCAAAAAGAATCTTTAGAAGTGAACAATGAATCATTACCCGGAATGTTTCGAGAACTGATCCAGAAACTCCAATCCAAATACTCCCAAAAAGTGGTCATCCTCATTGATGAGTATGACAAACCGATTCTGGACAATCTCCCAGAACCGGAAGTGGCAAGTTCAATGAGAGAGGAGCTCCGCAGTTTTTATTCAGTCATTAAAGGATCAGATGCTCATTTAAAATTTGTTTTTATCACAGGAGTGTCCAAATTTTCCAGAGTCAATTTATTCAGTGGGTTGAACAATCTTGAAGACATTTCACTCAATCCAGAGTATGCAACTATATGTGGGTATACAGAAAAGGACTTAACTATTTTCGAAGAGAGGATGGAAGGAGTCGATCGGGAAGAACTGAAACGTTGGTACAATGGATACAATTTTCTTGGGGAAAAGGTATATAATCCTTTTGATATCTTACTATTCTTGAGAAATAAGCAATACAAAAATTACTGGTGCGAAACAGGAAACCCGTCCTTCCTTATAGATCTGATAAAAAAGAACCGGTACAATGCAATTCAAATTGAAAAGATCGAAGTAACAGAAGAAGAAATGGGAACCTTTGATGTAGATCATATCAATTTGGAAATTCTTCTATTCCAAACAGGGTACTTAACGATATACAAAAAAGAAAGATTGTTTGAAGAAATCATTTATACACTTTGTTATCCAAATTTAGAAGTAAAGAAAAGTCTGACTCATACGATTTTACAATCTTTATTGAATCCTCCCCATCTGAACCAAACTGTTCAAAAATCGATTTTACATATTCTCAAAACCAACGATTTTACTTCTCTTGGGTCTTTATTTCATTCCTTCTTTGCTTCGATTCCTCATGACTGGTATCGAAAAAATCAATTGGCGAAGTACGAAGCGTACTACGCATCG
>CANGZW010000101.1 GCA_947458405.1 Leptospiraceae bacterium | reverse complement strand
TAAGGGCGGAATTGACCCTTTCTTTCTTAGACTTGAATTGTCCAATTTTTAAAGCTTCCTCTAAAAGTTTATCATCGATTGCCAGGTTCGTTGCCATAAATTCACACCTTTCTCTACAAAATACATTACACAGTTTAGTAACTGTCAATGAGAAATAAACGAATATATACTACTACCAAATCGCTAACTTAGGAAATGTTTTTAAGATACGAAGATCTTTTGTAAGAAGCTTTAGTTTATAGGCTTGAGCAGTTGCTACGATGATTCGATCAAAGGGATCTCTATGAGAATTTAGTTTCAGGCTTTCTACCAAGGCAGGTCTATCTAATGCTAGAATGTTAAAATTGGGTGTGCTGTCTATATAAGAGAAAATATCCCCTAGCTCTATTTCCAATCTACCGATCTCTACCAAATACTGGATTTCTAAAATAGACATAGAAGAAATAAAAAAATTATTTTCTGGTTTTTGCAGGATCTTCAGTACTTTTTTGGAAAGAGATTTTTCCTCTAAAAGCCAAAATACAAAAGAATGAGTATCCAGTAGATAATTAGTTCCATTCATTTGGGTAAAATAATATACTCTGCTAGCTTTTTATCTGCATCGTCTAGACTTCCGAGGATCTTTCCTCTCACTTTACTCGCACCTAAAACGGTCTTAGAAGATTGGGTCAGTTTTTCAAGATACTTTTCAGAGATGATATACAGATTTTCTTTGCGGGTCTTTATACAAACCATCTCTCCCTTTTGAACTGTTTCAAGGACATTAAAAAGATGATTCCGAAGTTCAGTGGGCTTGTAGATATTCATGTGTACATTTTATTATGTACATATGAATTGTCAATAAAATAAATGTTTGTAGGAGATTGCCTATGTATTGCAGAAATAGTCATTTTTTATTTGTTATTACCCAGATTTCTAATCAGAAATCTGTAAAAATACATTTTCGCATAGTATCCAGACCGCTCCGCGGGGCTTTTTGCAAGGCAAAAAGTCTCACGGTCAGTTTTCTACAAAAATGAATTTAAATCAATGATTACTTGATTCATTTTAAAATTCATTAGAAATCTGAGTATTATTGATTGAAAAGGAGAATTACATCCCAACTATAAATAACCGCTCGTAAAACAATTGCTAGTGTGATAATCATCTATAATGAAAAAGATTTTTAAAAAATCATTATTGATAAAATATAAATTGTAATACATATTAACTTTAAAGTGTAAAATATTTTTCTACTTTATTTTTTTATAAATAAATTTTAATAATATAAAAAATTTTAACTTCAAAAAATCTAAAAATCAGCAACAACCACCAATTTAGGCTCTTCTTCCAGTAGGGCTTCGGGTGCTTCTTTCCATGATACCTTTCTTGTCACTACAAGCCCAGGATCATATGTTTTCTGTACTACGAGATTGAGGATTTTAGGTATCCATTCTCGAGATCTGACCCGGCCGATATTGATTTGGACTCCCGAATTGTAAAGGTCTAGATACGGGATCGGTAACTCTTGGGTCCAAAAAATAGCCGCTGTCCCAAAAATTCCATTGATACTTGCAGACCTAAGTCCAAATAGCCAGCCTTCTTTGGTTCCATTGGCATCCGCAATGATATCAAATTTTTTAGAATGAGATCTCGGAAATTCAGAAATTTGTTCCACAGGAATTCCCCATGACTCTGCAAGGGCTAAGTAAGTAGGACGGGAGTCTATATATAGGATTTGACTTTTAGACATGGATTTAGCAAGCAGAGCTGAATAGAGACCTATACTCCCCGCGAATCCACCAACAATCAAAACAGATTGGTTCGGATCTTTTTCTAAGTGTTGACCAACAAGCTTCCACGCTTCCACAATATTATCCGAAAGACTGGCAAGACCCACAGGATCTAAATCTCTTGAAATAGGAATTAGCATTTCTCGAGCATAAGGCACTAAGATAGAATCAGACAATGCGCCTCCAAAGTCTTTTCCACCTTTGCCAATCCCATAATTGGATCCGGGCGGAACTGTATCACAAGACTGGGAATTTAGGCTTTTGCAAATGGGGCAAGTCCCACAAGAAATTTGAAAGGGAACCACAACCCGGTCGCCCACTGAATAAGAGCTGTATAAATCCTCGGAGACATGGAGTATTTCTCCAACAAACTCATGTCCGATAGGAAAGGGGGGACGAAACAAAGTCTCCCCTCGGAACATAGGCAAATCTAAATCACATCTAGAAACAGCAAGGGGACGCACAATCGCCTGGTTTACTCCTGAAATCATAGGAGACGGAACATCTCTCCATTCGAGTCGATTCTTTTTTATAAACTCTAGTCTTTGCATGATCTTATCCTTTTTTTTATAATAAATCCCTATATAGACTACTTAGTCTATATAACTATATTAAATCTAAAAAGAATAGACCATTTAGTCTACTATTTTTTAATAGAAAAAAGAAAAGGTAAAATATGGATGATACAGGACCAAAGGAAAGGTTAATCAAAACAGCAATCGAATTATTTTACAAGCAGGGCTATGACGCTACAAGTGTAAATCATATCATAGAAGCATCTTCAACTCATAAAGCCAGTTTTTATCGCTATTTCAAAAGTAAAGAAGAGTTAGGCGAAGAATATTTAAAGCTACAGGGTAGTACATTTAATGAAGGATGGCTATACCTAATGGCGAAGACCGATTCTCCGCAAAGTTTTATAAATACATGGGTAAATCTTTTAAAACGTCAGGTCAGAGGAGGAAATTTTTTTGGTTGTCCTGTTGCAAAATTCATGAGTAGTTCTGAAAAACCAAATGATAGTCATACAAAGGCAAAAGAAATATTAACAAGATGGATTGAGACATTAACAATTTACTTTGAAGAAAATAAAAAATCAGGCAAACTTACAAAAAACTTTAACTCACAAAAAAAAGCAGAACGATTTCTAAAATTATTCCAGGGAAATTCTCAGTTCTATATTATGACAGGAGATATAAAGTATTTTGATGAAATGAAACAAGAAATGTTGGATGAATTAGAAATATAAGTTGAACTAGATTGACAATTTGTCTTTATTTTATACAACTCAGATTTACAGTGAATACTTAAATGAGTCAATTAATAATTGAATAAAAATCATTTTGATAAATAACTGACCGTGAGACTTTTTGCCTTGCAAAAAGCCCCGCGGAGCGGTCTGGATTATATACAAAAATGCCTTTTTCATGATTTCTGATTAGAAATCAGAGTATTAATCTGGTTATCATTTTAAAGGAGAACAGAATATATGAAAGTAATAATAACGGGAGCATCGGGAATGGTGGGAGAGGGCGTACTAAATGAATGTGTGTTCTCAGAAAAAGTATCATCAATTCTAGTCATTGGTAGAAGACCTTGTGGTTATGAACATTCAAAAGTAAAAGAAATACTCATAAATGATTTTATGAACCTCTCGGGACAGGAGGAAAGTCTCTCAGGGTATGACGCCTGTTTTTTTTGTTCGGGAGTATCCGCAGTTGGAAAATCCGAAGAGGAATATACAAAAATTACGTACGATTTAACACTCTATTTTGCCAATTTTCTATTGAAGCTGAATCAGGGGATGGTGTTTTCTTATGTATCGGGACAGGGCACAGATAGCACAGAAAGAGGTTTCTCTATGTGGGCTCGGGTCAAAGGAAAGACAGAAAATGAACTTATTAAATTACCATTTATAAAAGTATATAATTTCCGTCCGGGATACATGCATCCTACACCCGGATTAAAAAATACTCTTTCTTGGTATAACTATATCAAAATATTCTATCCTCTCATAAAAGTAATTACTCCTAACTCTGCGACTACATTGGGAGAATTAGGTCAGGCTATGATAAAGTCCGTACTACAAGGTTATCCTAAAAATACAATTGAAGTACCGGATATATTAAAAATAGCAAAGAGTTAAAGATTTAATTATAAAAACTCTATGCCAATAACTGAAAAAGATTCAGAGTACCTTTTTTCATGTTTGAATTCAATTTCTCGAATTCCCAAAAAAGACTGTAAAGAACTATCTCTCCTATTTTCAGAAAAATATCTTTTAGATAAAGAATACTTTTTACTAGCTGGCGAAAGAGCGAAATACGTTGGATTGATAATTTCTGGTGGTGTGAGGGAATTTTTTTTAAATGAGAAGGGGGATGAGTTTAACAAAAGTTTTTCGTTCCAAAATGAAATGACGGGTTCCTATTTTGACTTATTGAATCAAAAAGAATCTATAGCAAATATCCAAGCTCTTATGGATACAAAATTAATCATTGCTCCTTTTGATGAAATTCTCCAATTTTTTGATAATAATTATCATTGGCAAAGACTTGCACGTGTAATTGCAGAGAATTTATTTTTAAAAAAGGCACAGCGGGAATATGATTTTATAGCGTTGAGTGCAGAGGAGAGATATAGAAAATTTTTAAAAGAATATCCGAGTATGGCAAATAAGATACCCCAATATCATATTGCTTCTTATTTAGGTATTACCTCAGTAGCCCTGAGTCGAATAAAAAAAAGAATAGAAATAAAGAGTAGTACTCAGATTTCTAATGAATTTATAAATAAATCAATTAATCATTGATTCAAATGTATTTTGATAGATAACTGATTGTGAGCTCTTTTGCCTTGCAAAAAGCTCCGCGGAGCGGTTTGGATCCTATGCAAAAATGCCTTTTCCCAGGTTTCTGATTAGAAATCTGGGTAATATTAACCTAGGTTAATGACATCTCTGATTAATGAGTGTAAAATATAAATCTATTTTATCTAATTTTAATGGAGAAATTTATGATTTTTAAAAATAAATTAATTCTGCTACTCACTTGTTTGTGTTCTTTGGTTCAAATGAATTGTTCTAATTCAGAAAAAAAGACTCCTATTCTAAAACTTGATAACAGAGAATCAGTTCAATTGTCCATGGGAAATATTTCCTACACGGATAAAGGGGTAGGGCAATTAATTATTCTCCTCCATGCGGCAGGTCATGATCTTAGAGACTATGATTCCATCTATAATGAATTAGCAAAATCATATAGAGTAATCGCACTAGATTGGATCGGACATGGTATGTCAGATTATCCAACACCATTGGAAAGCATCAGTGCTGTAGTACTAGCAAACACATTGCAAGAATTTGTTATAAAACTAAATCTACCCCCATCAATATTGATTGGAAATTCAGTAGGAGCATTTTCTGCAGGAAGTTTAGCAATTTCAAATCCTGATAAAGTAAAAGCATTAGTATTGGTTGATTCAGGAGGGTTTATCGAAATTGATACAAAGACCAAACTATTTTGTAAATTCAAAGGAACAGAATTTTGGACTGGAGTTTTATGGAATCTATTTCCGTCTTACTATTTAAAACAAAGAAATGAATATGTAAAAGGAATATTAGAAAACATAAAAAATAAAAAATCTGATAAGGCAATTTCTGTAAATGCCGCTATTTGGAGGAGTTTTGTATCTCCAGACCATGATTTACGTGAACGTGCAAAAAATATTCAGACACCTACACTTTTAGTTTGGGGGAAGAATGATCCTGTGATTCCCCTTGAGATTGGAAAAAAAGCAGAAAAGATAATTCCAAATTCAAAAATGATAATATTAGAAACAGGTCATATTCCATTTGCTGAAGATCCAGAAGGATTTTTGAAAATCGTAATACCATTTTTGAATAAAGTTTCCATAAATAAAAGTTGAGTTTAAATAAAAAAGTAAACATATAGTTGATAACTATTTATTTACTTTAAATTTAGATATTAAATCAAAAAGATTTTCAGCCATGCTAGAAATGATTTCTGAATTTGCGGTGAGTTCTTCCACTTCAGCGGCATTGTTCTGATTGGAGTTATTAATATTTTGAATCTCGGTAACTAAATGACCCAAGGTAGTTTTTTGTTCCACAGCAACTTTGTAAATGTCTTCAGATATATTTACTATTTTTTCTTTCTCTAGGCTTACAATTTTTTGACTTTCCAATTGATCATTTAATTTATTTTTTAAGGAGTCTGTAATATTCTTAAAATCTATTACCTTTTCAATGATACCTATAAGACCCGAGATAGTTTCATTCATAGCTCCCAAGCCTTTTTTTATTTCGGAATCATTATGCTTAATAATTCCTTTTATTTGCTTAAGACTATTTGCTGTTTTTTCAGCTAAGATACTTACTTCTGCCGCAACAACAGCAAATCCTCTACCATATTCCCCAGCTCGAGCTGCTTCAATAGATGCATTTAATGCTAATAAATTTACCTGATCCGATATTTCATTAATGATAGATACGACATTAGTGATTTCAATGGAAGATTTTTGTATCTCATTTAAACTATTTTTCATTTTTTCTAAGGATTGACTACCTTCTTCAGCATTTGTTTTTGCAATAATTGATTTTTCAATCGCCTTACTCATTTCCAAATCCATTTGCTGATTAAAATCTTCTAGAATTCTTATTTCTTTATCTAAATTTGTAGTACTATCTTTTTGAAATTTAATCTTATTTTCAACATTCTGCATATCTTCTGAAAATTTTCTAATACCGTCGGTTATTTCATTGGATGAATCAGCTGTTTTAATTGCAGATTCTGAAAAAGAATTTAGTGTTGTTTTTATCTCAATAACTTTTGAATTAAGATGAGAGGCTATTTCTTGATTTCCAATAATGATAGACGTTATTTCTTTTCTAAAAGATTCAAGTGATACGAGTAATTTTCCAATATCATCCGAAGATATAGGAAAAACTTTATTTGTAAAATCTCCACTTTCAAATTTTATTAAGTTTTCTTTTCCATAATTTAAGGAATAAAATCTTGTTTTAAATGAAAAATATATATAGATATATAAAAGTGAAATTCCAATCAATAGACCTATTATATTTTTTCCATTAAGAATAAAAGCATCTTCTTCAATCTGATCCGATGAATATATCTTAATAAGATAATATTCAGTTTTAGGAAGTCTTCTAAAGATATAGAAATAACTTTTTTCAGAAAAATAAACATATTGCAAGGGGGAAAAATCATCGCTAGTGGTAAGATTCGTTTTTATAAAATTAAAGTACAATTCTTCTATCTTATTTTCTCTAGATTCTAAAACTGAATCATAATAAAATAAACCATTATTAACTTTTATTCTATTAAAATCAGAACATTTAAAATCGTTTTCATTTGAATCTACACAACTCTTGAAGTATCTATAGGAAATCTCAAACTCATGATTAATACTATCTTCTGAATTTTTATTGAGATGAGAAAAAGAAATGATTATTATTAAAAGACTTATACCTAAAGCACCTATAAGACTCATGAAACTGAAAATATTATTTAAATTTTCATGTTTCCAATCTTTCCCTGTGGGATGAGGTATTTCTCCAGAGGATCTTAAATCAGTATAAAATTTATCGGTTATACTATAACTTACTAGAGAATGAATTAATCCGAATAGTGAAATTACCACAGGAATAACTACTAATTGAAAATCTGAATATAGATTTGAAAAAAACATGAGAATGAAAATAATTAATAAAAGAATTAGCCAAGTTAGAGAATTATAAATAGTTATCGTTCTTGGAATTTCAGATATACTTTCAAAAAGTATATTTTTATCTATATTACTTGTATTAATTAGATTAAATACTATATAAGAATTTATAATAAAAAGAATAAAAGATGTTGGTAGGTAAAAAATATTAATTTGTGATACCATTACCCCCTTAAGATTACCAAAGAGGAATATAAAAATATAAGATAAAATAATTAAAATAAAATATATAAATTGAATCAGACTTGCATGCTTAAATTCTTTATTTGTATCCATAAACAATCACCCAGTTATTGAAATTTTAAGATTCTTATAAGTATATGCCTCTTTATTTTCATTCATAATGAATTTAAAACAATTAGCTCGATTTACTATAAATTTTTTATTTACGATTTTCATTTAGCTTTTCTAAAAAAATATAATTTTTATCTCATGAATTAAAGTCAATTTAGATTTCTTATTTTTGTCAATTTTTAGATAGATTTTAATTTTAATCTAAGTAATTTTATTTATTTTGTTAAAATCTAGTATAGATTATCATAACTAATAAAAAATATCAATTAACTTCTCTCTTTTTTGTGAAAAAATCAAGAAATACTCTAGTTAAATTACTACGATAGAACATTATTTGAAGTTAAATTAGTTCTATTTTTCTTGAAAAATTATTACCGTCCAGACGGTATAGTAAATATGTCTGGTACAGAAACCAAAGTTTTAATTTTAAAAAGTGCTATGGATATAATTCAAAATGATGGAATTGGAAGTCTCACATTAGAAAAAGTGTCTAAGAAAGCAAAGATTAGTAAGGGAGGACTTTTGTATCACTTCCCTACTAAAGAATCGATATTGAATGAAATCTTTGCGAATATGCTCACTAAGTTTGAAGAGAAGTTAAATATTTCTCTATTGACTGATCATTCTAATGAATGGTCTGTTAATTACATGAAATCTACTCTTGAAGATTTACTAGACACTCAGTATCAGACTTCTGGTTTAATCCTAGCACTTGCAACACAACCAGCACTTATGGAATTACTAAGAAATAAATATAAAGAATGGGATAAGCAGATGAATAAAAGTAAATCCAATTCTGATATTTCAAAAATTTTACGTTATGCCGCAGATGGAATATGGTTTTGTGAGATATTAGGTTTATCTAAATTTTCTAAAAAAGAAAAAAGTAAGTTACTCGAACAAGCAAAAATCTTAAGCGAGGAAGAGTAGGGCATGATGAAAGATTTTAGTACTAAGAAAGTAGTTATAATTGGAGCAACAGGAGGATTAGGAAAAGCAATTTCAATCTCTTTAGCAGGGAGAAATGTGAATTTGTATTTAATAGGAAGAGATGAAAATAAATTAGATGAAGTGAAAAACGAAGTAAAATGTTATACAGGAAATATTGTAATTTCTAGTAAAATCAAGAGAGATGCAAATTTTAACGATTGGGAAAAAATAGCATCAACAATTCAAACTGAATTTGAGATTCCTGATATAATAATCAATGCAATTGGAGTGGACGTTCGAAAAAGTATTCAGGATCAGGATGATGCAGAAATTATATCTCAATTGGACACTAATCTCAAAACTCCAATCTATATTACAAAGGCTTTTTTACCTTACTTCTTAACACAAAATAAAGGAGAACTTGTTCATTTTTCAGGATTTTTAGATGGAAGACTCGCTTTTCCGTATTACAGTGTAGATGTGGCAACTAGAGCTGGATTGGTTAGTTTTATTGAATCAATCAATAGAGAAATTAATAATAAATCAATTTGTATTGCAAGTTATTGTCCGCAGGTAGCAGATACTGAATCTGAAAGACCCTTTCATCCCATTTGGAAAGAAATGGGGATACCAATTTTAACTACCGAGAAAATAGCAGATGATTTAATTCACACATTGGGTTCCTCTAAAACTTTAAGAATTTCGGGTGGCTTTATCAATTCATTTTTTGCAAAAATTAATTCAGCTTCCCCTAGATTGGCAAATTTAATAATAATGAATTCTTACTCTGAAATACTAAGAAAAAATTTTGGTATTACGGTAGTATCTTCGAATAAAAATTCTATTCTATCAAAGATAGGAATTTTTTTAATTATCTTATCTTTCATTCTCTATGGATTTATCTTTTTAGTTCCCTTTTTACCAATTTCATTAGAAGTAAAAGGTGTTACTATTACAGGATTAATTGCCTCTGGTGAAGTAACTTTTTGGATAGGATTGATTTTTGCAGGGAAAGAAGTATATCAATCTATGAAAAATAAAACTAAGTACTATTATAAAAATATTTTTAAACCAAAAGATACACCAAAATAATTAATATTATGTACTACAATATTTTTTTATAACTTTCAAATCCTTCATTATTTAATAAAATTGAACAATGATGAGTGGCTCTTGTGAGTGCTACATATATTGTATTTTTTATTTCAGGTTTAGAAAAATCATCTACTCCAGTTAATATAACAAACTTTCTTTCCATGCCCTTAAATCTTCCTATTTCAGAAAATCCGATATTGCCTATAGTAAATTGTCCATTTTCTACTACACTAATTGTATATAGTTGTTTAGAAGCATTTTTCTTCAGATTTCTCATTGTTCCTATAACTTCTGTGTTTATTTTATTCGTTGGAGAAAGTATTACAATTTCTTCTTCTTTGAATCCCATCTGACGTACAGCATTATTGACTATATCAAATAATTTTACTTTTCCTTCTTCTTTGCTTGTATAGACATGAACATGAATGGATGATGGATCATCTAAATCGGATTCCATTTTTGATTTTCCAGAGAGTTTACAGGCTAATTCATATATAGATCGAGGAGTTCTCTTATTTACACTCAAATTGTGCCTTTTAGGAGAATAGGACTCTAAAAACTCCAAACCTTCTTTTACTTCTCCATAGAGGGCTTGTTCTTCGTCATAGCAAACCAACCATTTCCCTTTCTCATATCCACCGATTAAGACTTGATCTAAGATTGATAATTCTGTAAAACTCATAATATCTTGGGCTTCATCGACTATTAAAAAATCATACTTAGGTTTACCCTTTATACTAGATAAAATAGAATTAATAAATTTTGGTTGCGTCTCTTTGAGATAATCTTCCTTCTCATTTGTTTTTGGTTTTTCTATTCCTAAATCCTCTTCTTCAGCTATTTGGTATAGCATATTACAAAAGCCAGACATCGTTTTGACTGTTATATTTTTTAACTGATCTCTATTGCAAATTAACTCTAAATATTTATTTAGATTGCTTGAACGACAGATAAGAAGTGTTGACCAATTTTTCTTTTTGGCAATCCTACATCCTTCTAATGCAATCAGTGTCTTACCAGATCCCGCAACACCCGACAATAGAATATTAGGAGTTTCTAAATCATCTAAAATTAGGTACTGTTGTTTTGTTAGAGCTATTATCTTTTTAGTATGCTCTTCCATTCTTCTTTCAAAAGTAGTATAATAATTTGTATTATTTAATATAATCTTCTCTACACTATGTAGGAGATCTTCTGTTAAGGAATTATTTTTAGATCTAAGTATTTGATCTAAATTCAAAGAACATTTCTCTCTATAAAAAAGATTTACACTTTTATCTTTATGATCACTCAAGGAACCTTCCTGATTTTTTAATAAAAATAAAATGGAATAAATAGATTCTGTAGTTATTGGTAAATTACCCTTATTTATTATATTTAAAAATTTTACTATTTCCTGAGAACCCGTTTTTAATTGTTCAATTGGATTAGAATAATTGAGTCTTATTTTGTAATTTTCCCATTGTTTCTTTATAGAATTGTAGTACTCCCAAGTGTTTTCCTTATTTCTAAATTCTACATTTTTTAATTCGATTACAAAGATTCCCGAGGGACAGATATATAAAAAATCAATCTCTCTGTGATTCACTCCCGGTAATTTTAAAATTAAATTATAAAAAACAATCCCTGGAGTTTTAATTTCATCTCTAAATCGATAATAAAATTCTTCTTCCCTACTGGTTTTCCCATAATTAGGATCATCTAAAGGATTTGTGAATTCAGATGGATAAATCATTGCTTAAATATAATCCTCGTCATCAAAATCATCTTCCTTTTTAATCGGTGTCTCAAGTGTGTCATACACCATAGTGTGAAAAGAAACATGAAACCATTTATTAAATAATTCATAATTTATTTTTTTAGGCCATAGGGATCTATCAGTTATCCAACCCTCAACTAAACCCTCAAAAAATATCTTATAATTTGTTTTTAACCACTTATAAAATTCAACTTCAGTTTCAAAATCAGGAATTAAAAATACAGTGGCCTTATCATTTGTGAGTAGCTCCTCTGGAATCTTCAATAAATTATCTGGAAATAGTTCATTTTGCCATTCATAAAATGGCACAAGGGGATAAATAATCATAGAACATCGATTGATTAATGACATAAAGGCTATTCTATTGAATAAATATATTATTTGACAAATCTTTTTTTTATAATCTAATTCGTTGCAAAACGCTAAATAATTACAATTCGTTTTGTCTTGTAAAATTCTCTTCATTGATTTCGGAGGATCTACGTCTAAGAATTTTATAAATGACTTATAAGATATCCAACTCTATTTTGTGAATAATGTATAAACTTATAATAATTACAATTTTATTTATAATTTCTAATTGTTCAACTTTAGATTTAAAACAATTCGAAAGCCTAAAAGATCCAAGAATTGCTCAAAAAAATCCAATGAAAATGTTAGTTTATGAACTAGAGGGTGATCCCAATGATACAGCTGGAAAAGCATATTCCGTTTTGTTCAAAGTAGCTTATAAACTAAAAAATGCACGTCAGGGATTGGAACAGGAACCCCCACGAGCCAGATGGCCTAAGCCATTTGAAATTCCTTCAAAACAGTGGTTAGGGCAATTTGCCCTTCCAATCAATTCATCTATTGTATCACTACCTTCTGAAATACAAAAAGAATATCCTACTTTAAAAATTGAAACTTGGGAGTATGGAACTGTGGCTGAGATTTTACACATTGGACCCTATACTAAAGAACAACCTACAATCCAAAGACTTACAGATTTCATTCAGAAGAGTGGATATAAAATTTCAGGAACTCATGAAGAGGAGTATTTAAGGACTAGTGGTATGTTTTTTAAAGGGGATGAAAATGAGTACTACACAATTCTTAGATGTTCTGT
>CANGZW010000100.1 GCA_947458405.1 Leptospiraceae bacterium | reverse complement strand
TCTGTGGTTTCAATTTTTCCATCCACATAGGGAGAAAAGGCTTTTGCATTCACTTCTTTCAAAGTGGGAGCCATTATAAAAAATGTCATAAACAATGCGAGTCCCATCATCACTTGGTTGGGAGGAAGGTTTTGTATGGCAAGAGCCCGTCTTACAAAATCCATCACAATCACAATTTTTGTAAAAGAAGTCATAGACATAACAATCGCAGGGGCGAGGGAAAGTATCGTGACAAGAAACAGGATCATCAAAGAGAGGCTGGTTTCTCTGGGGCTTTTTGCTTCTTTGATATTGAAATTTAAACTCGGTATGGGAATTCGTGTCTCTTCTGCAGAGAGAGTAAAAATGGAAGGTGCTATACAAATACTTAGGAAACCAATTATTAATATATAAATAATTGCAGAATTTTTTTTTAGATATTTTGTCCCCCAAATATTATTATGTCTCATTTTTAGTTAAGCGTAATTATTAAAATTAGTGCTGTCAACCTCTTTTTTTAGAATGTCTTGTCTATCTTTTCGTAATTGCTCCAATCTATCAATTTGCCTACTTTTTATTTCTTGTAATACATCATCTTCGGAAGGGGGTGAATTTTTAGGAATACCGCCCACAATTAATTTTAGTGTATCTGTATTCTTAAAATTTTTCAGTAATACATCCACGAAATTTTCAGTGGGAGGTTCAGCAGAATCTTTGGCACTGAATACTTTTTCTTTTAAATCGGGAGAATCCAATTCTTTGATGAGTGAGATAGAGTTTTCAGATACTCCTATCAAAAATAAACTTCCCCCCACATCTAAGATCTGGACTTCTTTTCCACCAGCGATAGGAAGAGAAGAGAGCACTCTCATCAGCCCTTTCACAGGAAATCGGGAATCTCGATTTTTAGAGAGAAAACGGAGGGCAAAGTAGAAAATTCCGGTGAGAACCGCAAATACAAAGGCGATTTTTACTAAAATCCAAAGAAGGGAGCTGTTTTCCTCTTCAGGATTGCCGTAACGTTCTCTGATGGGATTATTTTCTTCGGTTGTTATAGAGTTAGGCTGTTCTTGGGGTATTACTTCCTGTTTTTTGTCAACCTGACCCAATTCTTTTCTTAGTTCAAGATTCAAATCATCCTTCGGGGTAGAAAATACCACAGAGGGAAAAAAACTAATACTTAGAATTAGGAAGAGGATGATTTTCATTTGGATTCTGTTTTTATCCTATCTGTGGGGCTTACGATATCTGTTACCCTTACACCGAAGTTTTCATCAATGACCACAACTTCCCCTTTGGCAATCAGCTTCCCGTTGACAAGTAAATCCACAGGTTCACCCGCTAACTTGTCCAGTTCGATAATTGAACCCTCACCGAGCCCAAGAATGTCTTTGATATACATTTTTGTTCTACCGAGTTCAACGGTAACGGACATTTGCACATCCATAAGGAGATTGAGATTGGCATTTCCGCTGGGTTGGCTGGCCGTATTTAGGGAAGGAAAGGCAATTCCCTTGATTCCAATCTGACCCCCACCCTGCTGGGAGTATCCCATATTGGGTTGGTTGACGGAAACATTCATCCCCCCACCCTGGCTTTGTTGGGGCTTTTGGGAACCTTTTTTGGATATATTTAATATTTCTTCTGCAGTTGCCATAGATAAAAGATAATTTACCTTAAAGACACCCACACCCTCAATATTTAAGTTCAGTGTGGTTTTAACAATTTGTTTTGCTTCGGGTATAATTAAATCTTTTGCCGATCGGGAGAGGGAAACCTCCAAAGGAGAGCCATTGATCGTAGTATTCAGCTTCATTCCCATCTGCACACTGACAGTTCCCATAATGGGAACAAAGGCATCTTTTAAAGTTTGCAGTTGTGCGGTCTCAAGGGCTCCCGTGGAAAGCCCTCCCAACAAAACGTTTACAACCTTGGAAGCATTGTCTGCCGAAATTACCAGGCAGGCCATACCATTTACACCCCCCGAGAGGGTTGTAAATAAATTAACTGCCCCTGCCCCGAGTTCATTTGTTATGTCTGCAGATGGCTTAGATTCCACACTAGGACTTGTAAACTTTACAGATTTAGATAGCAGGGTTTCTAATGTTCTCCCTGCGGGTGAAAAAGAATGGGATAATATGTCTGCTAATAAATCTTTATCAATAGGAGAGAGTTCATCCCCTCCACTCACACCGCCAATAGGACCCGAATCATACGAAGTCTCATCAGCTCCCTGTAATAATGCATCTATTTCATCTTGTGAAAGTGAGCCCTCACCCATAGGTATTTCTCCAGCTTAGAATATACTATTTACACCTTCGGAGAAAAATGAAAAAATACTCACCGGAAAATATAAATAGAACGATAGGTTTTAAGATTTTTTACAATGTGACATAATGTAGTTTTACCTGTCACTCTTTTTTTTTCTAAATTATAAATTTTTCTTAAGAAAAATTAAAGGCTGTCGAGATGGTTTTTGTTCAAATTCTGTGAATTTTTACTTATTATTATTTTCGGGATATAAAAGATATTTTAAGAGAAAATTTCAGTTAATTTAAAGGGAGGTTCCTGCCAATTTTTCTCTAAAGATAAATCCATTGAAAAAATGAAATGCTTCCATATACAAGCAGGCGGGCTCTCCCTATGGTCAATATTTTTAGAAGAATGTAAAAATATTGACCCCGCTCGATCCCTAACCCACTCACTAATTATTATAAGCACTATTCGTACTACAAAAATTAATACCCATAAACCAAAAGTCTCTTTAAATTAAATACTTATAATAAATTTATAAGAGGTTTTAAATTATTAAAGCTATCATATATAATATAAAAGTATATAATATTTTAAATTATACATTTGATAATCTTTTTTAGTTTAAATTTAAAATATGCTTTATAATTTTTTTATGTCACAGATTTTAAATCAAAAATATTTTAATAACTTACGTTTTAAATCATGAATCTGAATAGAAAATATATCAATCTTAATTATAATGGTAAAAACTATGATAACCATTCCCGGACATCCTCCTATATTTCAGAAGCTGGGGTACGGTATGGAATCAGATGCTATTGAAACAAGTCTCTCTTATGAGGAGCTTTTGGACTATTTGAGTCTAAATGATATTGTCCCGGAGGAGAATGAAATTGCAAAGTTCTTTACAGAGTGGTATTTATACTACCGGGAGAAGTATGATTATAGAGATGATTACATGGAGTACAAAATTATAACCTGTTTTTCTATGAATTAATTACTATATATTTAAATTCACTTTTCAATTTTTAATTTTATTATTACAAAAAATCCCAAATTCAAATTTTCATCGTAACAATTACAGTTTATCTTCTTAAAAATTGAAAGCCTGTGCCATACAGACTTAATCGTAATACAAAAGTACTAAAGGATGTTCACTTTTCCTTGTGTGGTTGAAATACAAAGAGATAGATCGCTCCCGATACAATTACAACAAAGGAAGAAAAAATCATTCCATAGTTTATAAACCAGGGCTCTGTAGGACTGCGTGGATATACCATATTTAAAATAGCTGTCACACCGTAAAACAAAGCAAGAGAATTGATAAGTAAGCCATAGTTTCCCAGGTGAAAACTCCCTTCAGGTTTCCAGCCCTTGAGCCTTGCCCGTAGAGCCGCTAAAACCACCATTTGAAAACCAATATAAATTCCCACAGAAGCAAAACTAATGATGGCAGAAACCGCATCCTGTAGTACATGCCCTATACTGGCCACAAAAATAGGTATGAGTCCTGTAACAATCAATGCATTGAATGGAACCTTAGTGGAAGGTGAAAGTTTTTTTAAAAAAGAACTTCCTGGGATCATCCCATCCCGGGCAAAAGAAAAAAGCAAGCGACTTGCCGCGGCCTGTAAACTCAGAGTACAGGAAAGAAAAGAAACCATCACAATTCCAATGACAAAGGAATATCCTCTTTCTCCGAGGGCGGCAATCAATGTGGAGGTGACGGGATCCTTGTCCTCTCCCGAAATGGCACTCTGTAGATCGGGTAGGGAGAGTAAGAGCCCGAGGCAGATAAAAATAGCCGCCCCTCCTCCCACATAGATGGTCATCCTCATAGACTTAGGGATGGCAACACCCGGGTTGGGTGTTTCTTCGGCTACATCCCCACAGGCTTCAAAACCATAGTAACAGAACATTGCCGCAACGGAAGATGCAAGCAGTGCGGGAAAGTAGTTCAGCCCCGACCCAAATCCCGTTGTATCAAACAGGATGGACACAGGCTGATTTTTAGCAAAGAACAGGAGATATCCTCCCACAACCACAGCCCCCAAAAGCTCACAGAGAAATCCAAAAAAGGCCAGTCTCGCTAAAAACTTGGTGCCAATAAAATTGAGTATTGTAGACAAAAGAATGATTCCAACCCCTATCCAGATATAGGTAGAATTGGACCCTTCCCATCCCAAAAGACGTGCTAAAAATGGGGAACCTCCCACTGCTACAGCCGCGATGGTGGTAAAAAGTGCCCAACCATACACCCAAGCACTCATCCATGCCCATTTTTTACCCCAGAGATGCAAAGCCCAGGGATAAATTCCTCCCGATATGGGATATTGTGATACTATTTCACCAAAAACTAAACACACAAGAAATTGACCAAACCCCACCAAAAGATAGTTCCAGATCATAGGAGGTCCACCGGCCTGGATTGCCATTGCAAACACAGAGTAAACTCCCACCACAGGAGAGAGATACGTAAAACCCAAAGAAAAATTTTCCCAAAAGCTCATGCTTCTTTCAAACTCTGACTTGAGCCCGAGTTTTAATAGTTGTTCCGAATCGGAAGATGGATTTAATTCATTCACAGAAGACACTTTCTAATATTTAAGATTTTTCCTCAATCTTTTTTAAATGAATAAGTGCCTGTTACCATCTGTAAATCCTGAAGAGAAAGGGTGTCAACCGATGAGTCATAAGGATAATAAAAGCTATCCCAACGGGAAAAAATATATAGGAATAAAAAAAAACGTAATACGTAAAAAAATATTACATAACCATACCCCAAAACCCACCAATCCGTTCATTGAGGCGCTCGAAATGAACTACACAAATAAGTAATACAATTCTAATTCTAATCTAATTCCAACCAAGTATAATCAACTAAAAAAAATATATTTTTTCATATAACTACTCAAAATAATACTAGTCAAAAAGTAACTATTTTAAAGAGTAGTCCTATGCAATTTCTCCCCCTCAAAATGGATTTTGTCTTCAAGTTTGTTTTTACAAATGACCTCGGAGCACTGGCATCTTTAATTTCTTCCATCCTCTTTCCCAATGGAGACAAAAAACTTGAAGTAATCGAAATCATCAGTTCAGAAATCATACCCATCTTCAAAAATGGAAAACGGACATTTTTAGATCTCAAACTCCTATGCAAAATTCTTCCCAGCGAAGATGAAAATTACATCCAAGTGGAGCTCCAAATCGCTGAACAATCCGGATACATCCAAAGATCTCTCTACTATGCCTCCGGGCTTATACAGCACCAATTAAAAGCGGGAGAATCCTACTTCCAACTCACACCCATCATCCAAATAAATATCCTTGACTTTTCCCTTTTACCGGGAGAATCTATTGTGTGTAGATTTTTACTCAAAGAGAAAGACAGTAACGCAATTCTCACAGAAGATTTTCAGATAATCTACGTGGAGCTTTCCAAATTTCAAAAAACTGAAATTGAAGATCTCCTAACAGAAGCTGAAATTTGGTTTTACTTACTTAATAATATTCAAAATTTAACGGAGAAGTCCCGTATGGAAATTCTAAAAAAGAAACCCGATCTTAAAAATGCCTTTGGAGTCTTGGAAATGTATTCTTCCGACCCTGAAAAACAAAGAGAGTTCGAGGAACGTTTGCGGGCAGATGAGAATTATGCCTATGAGTTGGCGGTTAAGTTTGAAAAAGGAAAGTTGGAAAAAAGTCTGGAAACAGCTCGAAAGATGAAAGACAAAGGCTTTTCTATAGATGATATTATAGAAATTACAGGTCTTACTAAAGAAGAACTTTCAAAAAATAAAATTTTACAATAAGAGAGATAGGATTAGTTTCTTTTTGTACTACAAACTAATTTTTACATTTTACAATTGGAATACAATTCAAAACCCACCCATCCGTTCATTAAGGCACTCGAAATGAACTATACTAAAATATAATACAAAACCTTAACGGAGAAGTCCCGCATGGAAATTCGAAAAAAGAAACCCGATCTTAAAAATGCCTTTGGAGTAATATATCCTAATGACCCCGAAAAACAAAGAGAGTTTGAGGAACGCCTGAGAGCCGATGAGAATTATGCCTATGAGTTGGCGGTTAAGTATGAAAAGGGTTTTGAAAAAGGATTGCATTTAGTAAGTTTGGTAATCGCTCGAAAAATGATGAAGGAAGGTTATTCTATCGAAAAAATCCTGAGAATCTCTGGTCTATCTGAAGATGATCTCCGAAAGTATGAAATCCTTTAATTTTCTTAAATAAAAAGTCGCATCTTCATAAAAATCGTACTACTTTCTTCACCTACAGCAATACCTTTCCCTCCTCTTGATTTCCATACACTTCCCGTAAGAGTTCGTCCTCCCGTAGTGTGCCCAAATTTAGTGTCTTGATGCCTGCTGTTCTTGAAAGGGTAATTTTTTTTTGTATGGTTGGTTTTAGACGATCGAAGAGGTCGAAGAGAGAGGGCTTTGCCTGCCGGTAGCTCGGGGAGATCCCCGAACCCCCTCTTATTTATGAATATTAAAAAATATTACTACCTAAGGGAGAAGGTTCCCATTTGTTACTAAAACCAAAATAAGAAACAGCACAATTATAGGCTTCTTGAATATAGCTATATCTTGATTCAAACGTAATACCAAGTTGCGAAAGAAGAGTTTCTCTTAAGGGATGATGACTTTTTATCAAATATTCATTTCTTCTAAAGAGCCTTTTCAAAAGAGTAAGAGACGGTAGTTTATCAAATTTTCCTCTCTCTCCCCGATTACAGCTAACACATGATAAGACTAAATTAGATACTCCATTGATAGGTTTATATGGATCACATTGTCTCAATTTATGGGGAAAAAAATGATCGACTTCTATATTTTTCTTATCGCCTTCGATATCTTCTAATTCTCTAAAACAGTAAAAACACTTCCCTTTTTGATATCCATTTAGAGAAGGGATGGCACCTGTAATACTAACTCTCCTAATAGAATTATCTGTGACTAATAGGGATTCTTCACTTTCATATTCAATTTTAATTAAGTTTTTTGAAATATTCAATTCCCAGGCAGTTTCTACCAATCTCCAACGGGATTCCGTTTCAGAAATAATACTATCAAACTGAGAATTTTTAGTTAATTTGTAAAATTCATCGGTCAATGTAATCCCTTTGTTATTCTTTCTATCATCAACAAAAAATCTTTTTGGAACTTCATTGGAATTAACAATATGAAATGCATCGATTACATTTGTGAAACCTAATTTGACAGTTGCATCGATCAAGGAAGTATGTGATACTTTTTCTAAATTATAATCCCGACATACATCTAAAAATTTACTGGAGAGAGATGTTCCCTGTTTGCCTGACTTTTTTAAGTGCTCTAATAAATGCTTACTGAAGGGAACAGCTAAATCCTCTAATTTAATAAATGGATCCTGTCTATCCTGAAATTCATAAAGGCTTTTGGCTAAGGCAAATTTATAGGAAGCTACATTTCTCCCAAATAGGATGATAGATCGCCAATAATTTTCTAGATTTGGTTCTACTTCATAGAAAGACTCTTCTATAATTCTATTCTCATCCATCATTCCCTCTCATAAAAAAGATTCCACCATTCTATTCCATCCCTTGAAAGACTATCACCTGTTGGGTATATTTCTTTGCAAATAAAACTATTTTCTAATAGTATTTGAGATACAAACTCAGGTTGGATAGGATTAAAATAACGACCATTTTTATCCCGGAAATCCTCACCTATATCATTTCTTCTCTTAGGAATTGAAATATAAAGCTTCGATTTCCAATTTAACCAAGTAGAAAATAAGCTTAAAGTTTCAGAAATTTCTTTGTCGTACAAATGCATTAAAACAGCTGAACATAGAATTGTATCAAATTTAATAGGAAACGGGTTCTCATTGGCGGGAAGTGTAAAGTATTTAATCTTTTCAGAATATTGCGGATTTGATTTTAAAAAATATTCAACGAATTTTTCGCTTCCATCGATTCCATAAACTTTATATCCTTCCTTGGCAAGATAAAGATAATCCCTACCAGATCCAAAACCAACATCTAGGATTTGTTCAGAACGATTTTGCGAGAGATTTAACTTTTCTATATATTTAGGTTTTTCTGGATTGGAATTGTATAAGGAGGAAATAGACTCTATATTTATATTATAATAATTTATTGTTTTTATGTCCATTTATCTATATAGCTAACATTATAATTTAAATTGAAAATATTAGTCCGAAATTTGGTAAAGTATATCATTTATTACTTAATATATTAGTTTGTAAAATCTTTTTTAAAAAATCTAGAAAAATGGAGAACCCGATCAGGATGTTACTAATGTATTTTCAGAAGAATTGAATTTCGAAGATGCGTTAGCTTTAGAGGATGATTCAGATGGATGTTTGGTTTGTCATTTGTAGAAGTGGTAAACCATCTCACCCCAACTTCTCCACCAAATACTCACCCACATTCCTTTCCTGAAATTCCACACCAACCAAATAGATGGGCTTGCCTTTAGAAATATATTTCTCGTAGTACTTCTTTTCTTTGATTTGAGAGAGTGCTTCTTCTTTGGTTCCATTTAGTTTGAATTCGAAGAGATAGATGGATTTACTTTCCACAACTGCATCGATTCTCCCCCGATTGGTTTTTACTTCTGTGTGAATGCGAAAACCTAAGAGTGTAAAGATTAGATGAAAAATGGTTTGGTAGTACTTTTCCTGATTGATTTGTATGTCGTACTCTATTGTAAGAAAAATTTCCCTAAGAATTTCAATACATGTTTGCAGATTATTTTCTCCAAAGGCTTTTGATAGACGATAGGAATAGGGAGTTCCTTCTTCTTTTGTTTGGATCTTTCGAAAGAGGTAATTTAAAAAGGCATCTTTTACTTCAAAGTTCGGATAGTCTAGAGTATAGAGTCTTTCTGTTCGATCATAGCTTTTAATCGTCAAATAACCTGTTTGAACAAGAAGAGGCGTAATACTTAAGTCATCTACTTCATAGTTAGAAAACCCTAAGGCATCTGTTTGAAATGGTATGGAAACGATGTCGTACTGATTTTTAAGAATGAGTTTCACCAAAAATTCAGGTGTACCCGTTTCAAACCAATGGTGTTCAAAGGTCTGTGATTTGAGAAGGAGGAGCGTGGAAAAGGGATTGTAAACAGAGCTTCCTTCTGGAGAAAATCTGTATCCATTGTAGTACTCACGAATTTTTGAGAGAGTGCTGGAATAGTCTGTTTTTTCCTTTTCGCTTAATTTTAGGATATATTCTTTAAAATTTGATTCTAACTCTTCTTCTGTGATACCTAATAAATCACAAAATGAATCTCTGAGACTGATATCCTCTAAATGATTCAGATTACTAAACACACCTGCTTTAGAAAACTTACTCACCCCTGTGAGAAGTAAAAACCGGATATAGGGATCACTCCCTTTTAAAACTGTGAAAAAGCCTTTCATGATTTCTCGCATTTCGAGTGCTTTTTCTGTATTTTCTAAGTGATCAATGATGGGTTTGTCGTACTCATCAATGAGTATGACAACTTTTTCATTATATCCACATTTTTGAATGAGTTCATGAAACTGAGCGTAGTACTCAGAAGTTTCCAAATTTACAGAATTGCGCTTGGCATTCCATTCAAGTTCCTGGAATATAAAATGGATGAGTTCTTCCTGAGTTTTTGCTTTTTGCTTGCTAAAGTCAAATCGTAGTACGGGATATTTTTTCCACTCCCAAGGGGAATCATAAATCCATAGCCCTTTGAAGATATCCTTGTTTCCAGAAAAGATCTCATCTAAAACAGAAAGTGTAAGGCTTTTTCCAAACCTGCGGGGACGGGAGAGAAAATAAGCTCCCTTGGATTCTTCAATTAAGGGATAAAGTTGTTTTGTTTTATCCACATAAAGATAGTTTCCTTCTCGTAGATCTTTAAAGGTTTGGATTCCAATTGGTAAAGGTTGCATTCTATATTCTATTCCTCTAAAAACTTAAAGTCTACTTGTAGACCTAAAAACTTGTGATTCCATGCTCTTAAAGATTTCCAATATGGAATGATCTTCCGGTTCGGGTAGTGAGTTCAAGTCATCAAGGGTATATGTTGATGATCTGATAGAAAAGGGAGACAGAAGTATCATAGTATATTTAGCAAGATACTTCCCAAGAGAAAAAGCAAGAAATTTTTCTATTTATTACATGTGTGAGGTTATTTAGAAAATGGAGGAATGAGTGAGTCACGGAGGGTGGTGTTTTAAAGAAAACTCATCTCAAACAGGATTAGTTATTTTATTATTTTAAAAATGAAGGAGTTTAAGAATATAGTAATAATTAAAATAGTGATTATATGAATAGTAATATATTAATATATTTTTCAACAGATTGTTGGCTATGGAAACATATTGTTCTTAGTACTGCATCTTCATATCGTAGTTCATGCTCTGCGGCTAATAAATCTTCATTAGCTACTTTAAACCAACTTAGTGCAAGCTCAAGATTTCCGTTCATAGAGAATTTTACCCTTCTTGATTACTGATGTAATAAAGGCTAGCTCTGCATTAGCCCATTTTAATACTTCCATCTCCGTATATACAACAAAATCTATAGAATAATTTCTAAAATATTCTCTCATCTCATGGTATAACAAACCTGATCTTTCAATTCTTCCTAGAGGAGAATCTTTTACAATGACTAAAATATCAATATCACTCTTAGAAGTTGGATTTCCATATGCATAAGAACCAAAGAGTATCACTTTTTCTGGGTTTATTTTTTCAACAATGGCGGATGTGAGTGTTTGGATGTACTCTTTTGCTTCTATTAGATTATAAGTATATTGCATATTCATAGCTTTTTAATTCATTGGAATTTTGAGAAATAACGTCCTGTTTAAGATTATATATTTACTTTTCTAGTTATCAAGTGTTTTTTTATCTATTTTTTAAGAGAAAAATTGTGGGAGGCTAAGGGAAAAGGGCTTCTAAATCTAATTTCATACTTAAATTTTTACTTTCTACTGTATAACTCAGAAAAATAAAATTGAAATATTGACTAACCTTTGTTAATCTATAAAAAAGAATCGTAAATAGAAATTGAAATATACTATCTATTATTGATATTAAAATTAAAATAAGCAAGGGAAGGAAAAATAAATATGTTATCGATTCAAATTAATATTCCTGAAAATTTAGTAATACAATTAGGCAGTTCATTAGAGAAAACTAGAATTGAATCCCAAAAACTATTAGCCATCAAATTATTTGAAATGGGATATTTGACAACTGGTCAATCAGCAGAAATGTGTGATATGAATCGTATAGATTTTATGACAGAACTTAGTAAAATGAATATCCCTGTTGTAAGTATGGATAAGGAAGATATCGAAAAAGAGATTCATGAGGCTATTAATTGGTAGTTGTCTGTAATTCTGGACCATTGATAATTCTATCAAAACTAGGTTTATTAGAATTACTGCAAAAGATATTTGAAGAGATTCATATTCCAAATCAAGTTGTAGCTGAATTATCCCAATCTCTGTACTCACCTATTCAATTAAATAAAAAATGGATCATTGTTCATAAATTAGAAAATGATTTGGACTTACTATTGAAAAATAATTTAGATAGCGGTGAAGCAGAGGTAATCTCCTTGGGACTAGAATTGAAGGCTGATAAGTTGATTATTGATGAAAGAAAAGGTAGAAAGATTGCAGAGACTGTATTTCATTTTTCTGTTATAGGGACATGTGGGATTTTGATTATTGCTAAGAAATATAATTATATTTCAGATATTAAACCTTATTTATTATCTATGAAAGATAATGGATATTATATATCAGATGAAATTCAAAATCTTACTCTTAGAGCTGCAAATGAATATTTAGATTAATACTTAAATTTTAAATTTCTACTTTACGTTTTAAAATAAAATATAACTTTATAATTAATGAAAAATATTTCAGTTTCTGTAGATGAGGATTTATACAAACAGGTGAGAATAGTTGCCGCACATATAAAAGTGAAACATGTAAAACAATTATAAAATGTTTTAACGTACTAAAAATTTTAAATTTTATTTAATGTATGACCAGTAATCTCATATCCTTCCAATACCAATAAATCCTCCCACTTCTTTTTAAATCCAATATCTCTTCTAGACAACAATCCTGCTTCTTCTTCCGCTGAGGTGAGTGCAGAAAATTCTTCGTACCGTAGATGATTGGAATGAAGAAAGGTTTCTTTCCGATGTAAAATGGGTGGATTTTCTGAATTTTTATACTCTCTGTATCCCAATTGATTTTTATGAAGTAGAACTTTCATAGAGTGATACAGAGAGGGATGGGCTACTTCCATAAAGGTTGGGTAGTACAAAAAAGTCACATGCCAGGAGTTTCTGGCTATTTTTATTATATTGTAATCGATATCTGAGGGAAGAATAATTTTAGCCAATTCTGTTAGGATCTGGAGCATTTCGGGAGCATATTCTAATGAGTCTCTGTGGATATATATATCATCGGGTAGTATTTTACCCACTGAAGATTGGTTGATGTATTTACTAACAATTGAAAGATCTGAGAGGCTTTTCAATTCCGTCATACTAGTATCAATTGCATCTGTAAATGAACTAAAAAGGATTTGGATGTCTGATTGTGTAGAGAGGGAGAGATCTTTTTTCTTGGGAAGTCCATTATTTTTTGTAATTGTTTTACAAATTTCAATAATGACCCTTTCTTTACGCTTTCTTGTATTTTCCCTAAAAGTTTCTTCTCCTAACTCGGTTCGAATTAATTCTTCTGCTTTTTCAATCGATCCATAAAACTTTTGGATGTATTTGTAGTCCTTAAATTCACTCTTACCGGGGAGTCTTCCTAACTCATGATAGGCACTCAACCATTCCCCTAAAATACGATTGTGTTCTTGTAATTTCAGTTCAGA
>CANGZW010000099.1 GCA_947458405.1 Leptospiraceae bacterium | reverse complement strand
CCTTTCGGTAATTTTTGTGGATCGCTTTGTGGTTTTATCACAGGAGCGTCGAGTAGTTCTGGTAAATTTTTTATATTTGGGAGTTCTTCAGATTCAAATGGTTCCTCCAATGCTCCAGTGATTTATGAAACTTCAGATGGTATAACATTTACAAAAAACAAGGTGACATTTGGTAGTTGTGTGTCATCGTATAGTATATCTTCAAGTACGGAATGCCGAATTACAGCTGTTGGGTATGATGGCTCTACTTATTTTATGATGGGTGTCAAATCAACTTGCATTCCAAACTCCTCTTGCACTACATCGAGTACTTATGCAGGAAAAGGTCCAAGTTTGGGAACCATTACAATCAATGAAGTAACTGCTCCGACCATATTCAATGATTCATTACAAAATTATGTATATGCTAATGGTGTATTTCATTATATCTCCAATTCTCAATCAGGGTCTTTTGTTTATAGCAGCAGCAATGGCACAAGCTTTTCCAGCTTTCAACTTTCTGCCTCCGGAACATCTCCTCTCCAAACAAGCTGTCAAAATTTATACATTGGGGAGAGTGGTTATCCTTTCTGTGGATTTAAATTTTATTACAATGGAACATGGACAGCTACAACTACATCAGTTACAAATTCATTATCCGCTGCAACTCTAAGTAATTTTAGAGGTAGCTATAACAAGGGCTTTTATCAAATTCTTACGTATGACTTTTCGACTTTGACTACTGGTATTTATAATTCAAGTGGAAGCCTAATTCCTAGTGGAAATTTTTCTTCTAACTCTACCTCAAAATTCAGTGGTGCAGGTAGTCTAACTCCCCTCTTCTCTACATCCAGTTATATGTTTGGGTTTTTAGCAAATATCACAGCAGGATCCCCTTCGACTCCCTCAGTTTTAAATTCGATTAGTATTGTCCGTTCTTCAGACAATGGAGCTACCTATACTTCTTCCGGTATTACTCTACCAGTTACTATTACATATCCAATGGGTTTTGGTTCTACTAATAGTTATATTTTTCTAGCTGGGTATTTAAAAGACAGTAGTAACATCACTAAATCATATCTATTTCGCTCTGCCGATGGTATTACATGGACTACCGTGACTCTTCCTTGAATTTTTAACCTTAAGATAAAATGTAATCATTGTTAACATTTATATGATAAAATACTTGTAAAAAGATTTTCTTAACTAAGTGTGTTAAATATAATTGTAATAAAATTTAAAAATTACTCTCAAATTCTTGAAGTTTTAAATACAAATCACAGTGTGTGATTAAAATTAAATTCAATTCCAAGGCAATACCATGAAACTCTTAAATCCGAAGACAGAAAAATATGAACACTTAGATGAAAAATCCAGAAACCTCATGCTTAAAACCATTGAGTTTTTTGAAAATAAGGGCAAACTTAAAGTTTTAGATGATGATCACAATAGGGTTTGGTACGGTGATTTCATAGAGTTTGTAAAAAAAGAAAAAGCATTCTCAATCCTAATGACCCCCCAAGGATACGGGGAAAAAGACTCGCGTTGGGATTCCAACCGTATTATGGCATTCAATGAGATTCTAGGATTTTATGGGCTATGCTATTGGTATACCTGGCAGGTTTCTATGCTAGGTCTCGGACCTATTTGGTTATCAAAAAATGAAGAATTAAAAAACAAAACTGTTAAACTTCTCGAAGATGGAGAAATCTTTGCCTTTGGACTTTCCGAAAAAGAGCATGGTGCCGATCTCATTGGAAGCGAAATGAATCTCATCAAAAATGGGGACGGAACCTACAAGGCGACTGGACGCAAGTTCTACATTGGAAATGGAAATAAAGCGGCAATTGTTTCTACATTCGGAAAAGTAAAGGATACAGGAGAATTCGTATTTTTCGCTGTCAATTCTCAACACAAGAATTATAAATTAATTCAGAATATAGTCACTTCGCAAAACTATGTAGCTGAGTTTGAATTAGAAGATTATCCCATCACCGATAAGGAAATAATTTCTATCGGAAGAGAAGCCTGGGACGCATCTCTTGCTACAATTGCGTTTTGTAAATTCAATCTGGGCTGGGGATCTGTTGGTATTGCTACCCATGGATTCTATGAGTCTATCAACCATGCTTCCAAGAGAAAATTATTCAACCAATATGTGACCGAATTTGCCCACATCAAACAACTCTTCATGGAGTCATACACCAGACTTATCGCCATGAGAATGTTTTCTTATCGTGCTACAGACTATATGAGAACTGCTTCCAAGACTGACAGAAGATATCTTCTTTTTAATCCCATGGAAAAAATGAAAGTGACCATGCAGGGAGAAGAGGTAATCACCAATCTCTGGAATATAATAGCGGCTAAGGGTTTAAACAAAGATACCTATTTTGAAATGGCAATACGAGATATTCAAATGCTTCCCCGCTTGGAAGGTACCGTGCATGTGAATATGATTTTAATTATGAGATTTATGCAAAATTATTTTTTTAAGCCCGATAATACCCTTCCTGTGATACCACAGATTCATTCACTCACTGATGATACATTTTTATTCAATCAGGGAGCAACCACCAAGGGTTTTGAAAAAATTCAATTTCATGATTATAGTATTGCATATAATACGTACAACACTCCTAACCTAAATATATTTAAAACACAAATTGAATCCTTTAAACAACTCTTGGAGCATGCAGGTCCCGACAAAACTCAAAAAGTAGATATAGACTTTATGCTCACAATGGGAGAAATGTTTACATTGGTTGCCTATGGTCAACTTATTTTAGAACAGGCAAAACTTACGAATACAAAAGAAGAGATGGTCGATCAAATCTTTGATTTTATGATCAGAGACTTTTCGAAATATTCTACTCAACTGTACTCCAAGCCTAGTAGCACAAAAGAACAACAAGAACATGCTTTGAAAATCTTACACAAACCAATTTTAAACCAAGAAAGATTTGATAAGATTTATAACGAAGATATTTTATCGCTAGTTGATAAGTATGAGATGAATCGTTAGAAATTTTTTTAGTAAAGAGACTCTTATTCGCTTAGATTAAAGAGTCTCTTTGTCTCTCTTGCATAATAAAGTGGGATAGATAGCTCCTTCATGAAGTGATAAACTCCAAGTAGAATATTATAATTAACAGAATATAAAACGATTTTATGGATAAAATTTCATAAAAAGCTGGGGTTATTTTTATAAAGATTTTTTATGCAGTCTTAGATTTAAAGGGTTCAAAGATATTCCATTTTTTTGGGGAAACTAAAAATTTTTAATTGAAATAATTCTATTTTTAGGCAAAGTCTAATCGATAGTAAATACAAATGAAATCCTTTAGATTGAAAACTATTTATAGTCTAGTTGCTATTCTCAGTTTCTTTCATTGTAATCTCTCCCCTAGTTTAAACTCCACGAACAAATACAATGGACTTGTTAGTTTCCTTTATACGAATGAATATGCTACTTTGTCTACATTAGTACTATCGGGAACTCTCTCTGATGCAAATGGTAAGGCTTTGGATTCTGCTACTATTTTGATAAGTAATAATTATTCTTTTTCCTATGTTCAGACAAAAGAATCTGTGTCAAAGAGTATAATGACTAATTCAAATGGAGAATTTTCAATCTATCTAAAAGAAGGAAAATTTGATTGTAAAATTTCAAAATCTAATAATGAATACTTAGGATATTTTACCGTACTACTAAAAAGTGTAAATGAAACACCCATTGTAGAATCCCAAGAGGGAAAAATTGTAGTTTCTAACACTAAATTAAGCGCAACTAATAGTAGTTCAACCCCCTCTACTCCAACGCCTGTTACAGCATTTAAAAATCCAAGTTCTGAATATGAATGGGGAACATTTACAGACAATCAAAACGGAACAATTAGTTTTACAATATCGGCTAGTCTTAATTCACCCTATAACGGTACCAATCTCACTTGGATGAAATGTAGTGTAGGACAGACATACAATAATGGAATATGTGATGGAGTTCCTTCTTCTATTTTTTATTGTAATACAAGAAATAATAACTGTGATAATGGGGATGCTAACCCTACAATCAATACTGTTTCTCCTATTTTTCAAGCCTGTAATGGTATCACTCTATTGGGAAAAACATGGAGAGTTCCGAAGCTTATGGAATTATCAACTATGCTATTGTGTAATGGAAATCTAGCCTTAAATCCCGGACAGTGTGCCAATGTGGGAATTAGCCCAACTTTCTCAAAGATCATCGGAACAGGATATATTGGAACAGCAAGTTACTGGACCAGTCAATACCAAGCAGGTACAAGTTTTTCTTATATGGTAGATTTTACCTTTGGTGTAAATCAATTAGAAAAAGATCGTGGTATTGCCCTCCGATGTGTTTCGGATCCTTGATAGTTTAATTTTATTTTTCGTAATTGTAGAGCCCCAAGACTTCTGTTGCAGTGAGTTCTTTGTTATAAATTCTTATTTCGTCAATAGAGCCATTCATATAGCGGCTGGTTCCATCACTATAGTCATTGCCTATATGGATTGGATCGGAACTTGCTTGAACTACTATTCCCTCTGTTCCTGATCCAACAAATGTTCCATCTACATATAGCTTCTTTACATTGCCGGAAGAAATTGTAGCAACGACATGATACCATGTATTCGGATTATATATATTAGGACTTCTCATTTCCGAATTGTCGAATTGTGAATTCCAAAATCGTAAGATATATCCTGAAGAAAAAGGTGAGATATATTTACTCACTATACCCATCAGACTCTTAAATTGATTGGCTTTTACCCAAGCGGAAATTGTTAAGTTATTTGATAGTTGTATTTTTTGATTATTCTGTACTGCAATATAACCATTTCCATTAAAAGAGTAGGCTCCATTAGTCTGTCCTCTTCTATCCGTACTAGGTACAACACCACTTCCAACTATAGATGTAATTAAGGGGTTGTTGAGATCAGATTTTTCTGCAATTGTTCCGTCCAAAGGCATATATAGAACTAGATTTTGGCTAGGATTAAAGACTTGAACTAACTGACTCTTAATAGGTGTCTCACCTGTTGGAGTCACCTGGAATTGGATAAACTTAGATGTATCCGCTGTTGTGAGCGTGTAAGAGTTAGTGGTTGCCCCAGGGATTGTTATACAAGTGGAGCCTGCTGAATTGTCACATCGAAGCCAATTGTATTGGGGATTTCCTTGGTTTAAGGTTAAATAGTTACCCTGAAGGGTACTACCTACAGAATTGCTTTTGGGATTTGTTATAGTTACAAGTGTTACATCAGCCTTTATTTCCTGTTCGGTGAGGGCTTTGTTATAAATCAATATTTCATCTATACTACCAGTGAAAGCAAGGCTATAGTCTGGATTTGTCCCATCAGATGCTTCTGCTCCAATTTGAATAGAGTTATTATTATTATAGGAAATGCTACCACTCAAAGGAAGTGTAGATTGTATTACTCCATTCAAATAGATTTTCAAATTTGATCCATCATACGTTCCGGTTAGTTTATTCCATCCTGTAAGGTTTTTCTTATTGAACCCAACTGATTTATAACCACCTACAAAAACATAAAACTCAACCAGCTCACCTTTACAACCAATAGAATAACCACCACTCTGTGTAGAGGAAATCATACCATCAATATCAGATGTTCTACAATTTGTAAACCAATTGGCATTTACCCATAAAGACAAAGTTAATTCAGTGGTCGGTTTAATGGATGCGTTATTAGAAATAGCTATTGAACTCGCTCCATTAAATGAATATGCATTTCCATACAATCCTGTAGTACTGACTGGAGATCCATAAGCAGTGGTGGTTAAAGCTACACTACTTTTATTTGCAATATCACCATCAAAGGGCAAGTAAGCCATTAAATTGTTAGACAATAAGACAGATCTTGTACTATAGAGTGTGCGATTTCCATCATTGTCCTCAACCATAACCCGAAAGTAATACACTGTTTCCGAAGTTAAACCAGTGAGTTGAATTGGATTTGCAAGACTACCTACAATTGCAGTTTGAAGATTTGGAAAACTACTAGAGGTAGTGGTAATCTGTTGAACTTCGCTAGCGGTTGATGAGTAAAATAACTTATACTTTAATTGATTAGCAGGTGTAACATTATCAGTTGCCGAGTTCCACTTTAGGGAAACAGAGGTTGCCGACTGTGCAGAGATATAAATAAGTGGATCACTAATTACAGGAGGTGTGGTTTCCGTGATATGAACTGTTGAATAAAGTGCAGTCCCCATAGCATCGAGGGCATCTACAGGATTTATCTGTAATTTAACAAATTTTCCACTGTCTGTTTCTGAAACTGTATAGGTAGTAGATGTTCCTGACGCAGTGGTACTACATGTAGTTTCAGCACTACAACTGAACCAATTATATGAATAGTATTTTAATGCCGTATTATCAGGATCCGTATATCCTGATATTGTTGCCGATAAAACATCCCCCACTTTGATTGCCCCTGGATTTGAAATACTAACAGAAGTAATCGATGGTGCCCTATTGGCTATTTGAACTGCGGTGAGTGTAGCTGAATCACCTGCTAGACCTAAGCTATCCTTGGGAGTTACCTGAAATTTTAGATATTTCCCCACATCATCCACCTGGACTGTGTATGTCTTATTTACAGCATTGGGGATTGCATCACAGGTTCCCAGGGCTGATGCACATCGGAGCCATGTGATTGATGAGCCTACTTCTGGATTGTTATTTGAATCATTGTAGGTATAATTTGCAGTTAGTGTATTTTGAAACAATAAAATCCCAGAGATACTCAATCCTGTTACCGTTGGTTTGGAGTTCGGGATAAATTTCACAGAATATACATTAGAGCCCACATCGTTTGTGACTGTCACCTGGGCTATTGTTTCGGCTGTAACACAGGTAAAATTACCACTGATCACACCCGAGGTGGTATTGAAATTCACACATTCGGTTGGAATCCCGGTAGCTGAGAGAGTTGTGTTTGCCCCAACTATAATTGGAGTAGCAAGAAAGACTCCATTGACTGCCAATGGTCCCACTGTATATAGGGCGGGTAGGTTGGATACATTTAATGGTAATACATTACCACCACTATATGTGAGAACTGGCTTACCCCTCAGGCTTATGTTTACAATTCCTGTGGTGCTCGAACTATATCTCGATGCTGTTATTCTTAATTGGAAAGTAATATCTCCCGGGAGATCTGCGGGTACTGTTCCCGTAATTGCCCCTGTGGCTGATGAAATCTGAATAAATGAGGTATTTACTCCACTTGTTCCCACAGCCTGACAAGTTGTGGTACAGACCTCTGTTACCTGAAACGAAGTGCCCCCAATGATTTGTGGATTGATTGCAATACTCTCCCCTGCTTTGTAAACATTGGTCGTCAATGAATAAAGGGGTTTTTCGACAACCGGTATTGTGACAGGGGTTGCACTTACGGGAGGTTTATCTATTGTTGTCGCGATCTGTGCCGCCTCTACTTTGATATTGTTAATTTCTGTTTGAGATAGACCTAGAGCCGCTCCTTGGGATTGCACAAAGGTCTGAACCTTCGAGCTCACCAATGCCCCAAAGGAGCCTCCCGCAGAAAGGGTAGCTCCCCCGGGAAATACAACAGAAGAGGTTGAATTTCCGGATGCAATTACATTTGAGATCAATCCTACGACTTTGTCATAGGAGCCGGGATCATTTGGATCGGCTAGGGATTGAATTCCACCAATGATTACTGTAAATTTTAAGGTGACAGGATCATCTTTTTTGGTAAAATCTATCACTATATCATTCAAATCAGGAGTGGCACTTTCAATCGAGGATGCTCTTGGTTCAGAATACAATATTCGATTGAATACTTCATTCATTGTTAGATTGGAAGAATTTACATTTTTTGACAATCCCCTCGAAAGTCCAAATTGGGATACAATTTGCTTATTGGCAGATTTTAGTAGGGTGCCTGCCCGGGTGATATCCTTGTTTCCATCCGCCAGCTTTTCTAACTTTTGGGTTGCCATTCGGTTAAACATGGTGGATACAACATTGAATTGAGAACGGGTGGCCGTGCTCGGTTCGGGTAAAACTAGGATGCTGTATGCTGTTCCCGTCCATGCAAATTCCTTTTGTTGATCCACCGCATAAAAACGGGAGGTTCCATCTGCCTTGGGGGTGGCAATTACACAAACATAGCCCCCGCTGGGGGAAACTCTGGGATACGAAACCTTAAACCCTCCCGTGGCATCCGAAACTCCCGAACCCAAACCGGAAGCTGTAGTGTCGCATTTCCCATCTGTGGAAAGGGCGACCGTCCTTACATCGGCATTGTAATTCCCGAAAAAAGTTCCACCGATGGTGACATTCTGCCTGTAGTTTAGCAGAGCAAATAGACTAAGGGATTCGGAGGAGGTGACCAATGACTGAGAACAAGAAATTAGATTAAAAAGAAGTATAATTGCAAAGAGAAGGTAATTTTTCATATAATAAATAGACGAATATATATTAATTAATTTTTCAAGTTTTTTTTATTTTAATCAATAATGTTCTTATAAATAATATTCATATTTACAGAGAAGGCTCGCATCGACTTTAATGAAAATTACCAGGGAAATTTATCGGTTTGTATGTCATATTCCTGAAAACTGCTTTGAAGACCATTCATATTTTTAGTCCCAGTTCTTGCAAAGTTCAGACTTCTGATATGGGAAGTTTTATATAGTAAAATTCTATAATGACTACCCATTTTCTCATAAAATTGTATTTCTGTGAATGTAATCTTTTGTAGTAAACTACGTTTTATATGACTTTATGTAATACTTCCCTACTCATCCTGTCCTAGCTATGCAGGATGCAGGACATAAATCGAGATCATCTATGCAAATATTACTATTCATTTGAAAATTAAATCTCCCCTCAATAGGGAGTTGTTGCACAATACCTCAAGTGACAAACAGGCGTTATCGGTAATTGGTAAACGTAGTACCCATTACATTTTGTAATTGAAATTTGATTGCTCCAATTACAGGCATTTCCACTCCAATTATAGCAAACATTTGCTGTTATATTCTGACCAACTAAAGTTGGGTGGGCAGTTGTCAAAAAACCCGGTGCAGATGTACCACAACTATTAGTATTAACCGTGCCGGTAGGTATCATCATAAAATTTCCTGAAGAACTAGAAAACCTCACCCATCGACCTGTATTATTCCAATTCTGAGTAGTAGTTGCATCATCACACTTTGTTACATTTTGTTGGCTTATATTTCTGTCATCACCTAATTCCGAATAAAAATTTAAACACTGACTGGGGACCGAAACAATATTTACAATTGTCTCAATGGCATGATTCACATTGCCCGAATTGGCATTTACGACAAGATTGTAAGTACCATTAATGGGAGTTATAGTAATTACACCAGTTTGTGAATTTAGAGTAATACCGGATGGGAAGTTAGTTTGAGAGTAATTAAAGGTTATACCAGAAAGGCTAATTGGAGATATGGTAGTTTGTGGGGATGCATTGTTAAAATCAATACTATACTCTCGTTTAGCATAACTTACATCTGGATTGGAATAGGCTCCACTCACACATCTAACTGAATTTAACTCTGTCTTATTTTTTGAGTAACCTTCTAAAACCCCTCCATTGCTATCCAAATAATGAAAGTTAACAATCCATTTCAAATTTTGATTCGAACTATTGGCTGGTAGTAGATCATGAGTGGAAGACCAATAAGTGAGTTGAGAATTAGGAAATCTAGATTCATCAATCAATAGATTACCTGATTTTGAGTAATCAACCAGGCTCAAAAGCTCATTTTTATTGGGAAGTCTCCATTCCAGTCCATCCTGACTTAATGAATTACAATATGAAATGGCAGAATCCCATGATTTACTCATTGTTGTTTGAGACTGCCAGATCAAACCTGTACTTATGTCATACACTCCACCTGATAACTTATTTGAAAACTTATTTGGATTTCTTTTGGGAGAGGCAGTATTTTTTACACAACGGTATGCCGCAGAACCTGTTTTGAGTTGAGTAGAAATTCTTCCCGATCCAAAGCCCACCATAAAAGCATAAGCATTGTTTTGGAAAGATTCTGTTTGCGACCAAAAATGTGTTCCTGTGCTAGAAACAAATTCTGTATCAATAATAGGAGCTGAGTTTCTTTCATAATTTATGAGAGTGGATAATTCTTCAATCGAGGGAAGTCTCCAGCCTGCACCACAGGATTGTTTGGCTGTACTCCAATTTACACTTCCGCCTGATGTCGATTTCCAGGTAAGCCCGGTGGAAGGAGAGTAGTACGCTCCCGTTTCAGGGATAGTGTAAGACAATCTTGTAATGCCACTTTTTTGACTTGCATCATCTTTTGCTGTAAAACTGGTAATCTGACCTGTCTGCAAGGGAGGAACAGAAATCATTCCACTCACCTGAATTTTTGGACTGTCTTCGTAACCAATTTTTGTTGAAAAAGCCCTGAGCATTTCTCCTGCAACAGACCAAACAGAAATTGGATTGCTATATTGTGTTGAAGTTGTAGATGGCTCTGACCCATCAGAAGTAAAGTAAGACGTTCCACCCTCTGTAGATGTAAGTGCTAAATTGATTGGTGAAAAAACAGTTTGAACTCTATTAAAATTAACGACTTGGGAGCTAAACAAAGGTGGATCTAATGTTTTTGTGACAGACAGAGTAATCACTCCCGGAACAGATAGAGAGCCACTGGCATTGGAAACTGTAATACAATAGGATTGGGGTAAGGTAACAGTTGTCGGTTGACCCGAAATTGCACAGGTAGCTTGATCTATGCTCAAGCCTGCGGGTAGGCTTGTAGAAAAATTTCCAGAACAAACTGCTGATAAAGAACAGGTTTTTACTCCTCCGTTATAGTTAGGAATGATTGCCATTCCATTTGCAATGGTATAACTATCTCCTACACGAAGAGTTTTATTTGCAATAGGATAGGAGAGAGATTTTGGAGCAATTGGTTTAAAGAAAAGACTGTAATCAGAAAAACCCACACTATTGGAAATTCTAACAATGGTTTGGTATATCGAAATTAAATCCGATGGTACTACTTTTATGGTTCCATCCTGGTTTAAGTTGATCCCCGGAGGAGGATTTGTGATAAATTGAATAGATGTATAGGTTCCTGAAATAACCGGAACTAAATCTGAGAGTGCAAGTGTACTACCCACTTCAAAGGTAGAGGACATCGAGTTTAAATCCTGACTTGGATATACAATTCCCGGTTTACCCGTAACCATAACAGTAATACTGCGGGTAATAAAACCTGAGACTGCTGTTCCCGATACATTTATTGTATATGTTAAATTTCCAATAGCATTTGCAAGTGGCGTGATACTTATTGTTCCGATCGTAGGATCAATCTTAATTACCCCATCACTGGAGATTGTCTTATTTTGTACACAGGAATTACCATTGATACAGACAGAAGAAAACTGGAAGGCACTTATAAAAGAATAAGTGGGTTCAATTGAAAAATTCTGGTTAGAGTTCAAAGAAAAACTATTGTTTGAATATTCTAATTTGGAGCCTTGAAAGGTAAAGTTTAAGACTTGAGTGATTGACTTCCCTCCGGGAGCGGTTCCTTTGACTGTCAAAGGGAGATTCAAATTTCCGACAAAGGAAGCTGGAACAGTTCCAGATATAATCCCTGAGAACGCATTTATAGTTAGAAATGTTGGTATTGCAACCCCAGAGCTTATTTCATATTTCTCGGCATTTGTAGCTGTATAATCTGGTTTAATGGTAAATGATTGTCCCGCTAGATAAACAAAATTAGTGAGGGAATACTTAAGCACAGGTGTGATATTCAGGACTACCGGTGGAGCTGAAATACCAAAGGTAGGCTTATCAACTGCCGCAACCTGTGCTTGAACCTGTTGGGTCACAGCCGCCACTGCAGAGGCAGGAAGACCAAGTGCAGACGATTGAGCCTGAACGAATACGGCAACCTTCTGGCTAATCTGGGATGCCAGGGAATTTCCTCCCCCTAGGGAAAGAGGCTGGGTCTGACCGGGAAGAATTAGGGGCTCCCCGGAATCATCCACACTGGAACCAGTTCCAGATGCCAAGTACTTCGAGATAACATTGACAACCTGGTCATAGGATTCGGGCTTGGTGGGATCCCCAAGGGATTGGATTCCACCTATCATCACGGTAAACTTGAGAGTGGTTGCGTCTTCTTTGTTATTAAAATCAATGGGTATATCATTTAAATCGGGGGTTGCATTTTCCACAGAGGATGCACGCAATACACCACGGGAGATCCCCCTGGAAAGACCGAATTGGGAAACAATTTGTTTATTCGCAGACTTGAGATAACTTCCCGTCTTAGTGAGATCTGTATTGCCCTTGGAAAGCTTTTCCAATCTCTGGGTTGCCATACGGTTAAACATCGTTGAGACTACATTGAACTGAGAGCGACTTGTGGAGGAAGGTTCAGGAATCACTAATATGCTATACGCTGTTGAGCCCGTCCAGGGAAATTCCTTTTGTTGGTCGACTGCGAAAAAGCGGGAGGTTCCATCTGCCTTGGGGGTAGCAATCACACAGACATAGCCCCCATTCTGTGATATACGGGGATAATTTATACTGAATGCACCAGTATTGTCTGTACTATCCGTTCCTAAACCCGGTACGGTTCTGTCGCATTTCCCATCCGCAGAAAGTGGAACGGTTCTAACATCGGCATTATAGTTCCCAAAAAAACTTCCGCCTATCGTTACATTCTGTCTGTATCCAAGTAAGGATACCAATTCAAGAGATTCGGATGTATTTATCGCTTTTGAACAGGAAATCAGAGTGGAAAGAATAAGGATTAGGGTGAGAATGTAACTTTTCATATAATATATATACGAAGGATTTATTATTCATACTTCAAGCAATTTTTAGGGGAAAGTTTTTTTTAATTTATCAATTTTCATTGTTTTCAAGGGAGGGAGGGGAAACTGATAAATCTATTTATATTTTTCTTATTTTTGATGCACCCTATAATTCAAATTTTGAATCTATAAAAACAAGCAATAACTCCCCTGTTCCTAGCATTGAACAATCCATAAATCTCACAAAAAATACAATACAACATTCCTATAGATATATACTATTCAATTTTTATACTATGAAATCTATGAATGACTATCCTATTTTTAAGATTATGGGAATAATGACATTTGATTTTTTTATGCAAT
>CANGZW010000098.1 GCA_947458405.1 Leptospiraceae bacterium | reverse complement strand
GATAAATCACAGGGTTCTATATAAATATTTGCATTGCCTGTTTCTTTAATTATTTTTTCTTTTGCTTCTTTTAATTTTTCTATATTTTTTGATACCAGTATTACAGATGCTCCCAATCTAGCTAATTTCAATGCAGATTCATATCCTATTCCTGAGGATCCCCCAGTCACAAGTGCTGTTTTATTAAAAAAATTTCCAACGATAGCCCTATAATTTTTCTTGGAACTATTATATCCAAATTTACTAAAATCATATACAACAGGTAGTACGAGCTTATATAGAAAAAAGTTAATTGTATTTTCTTTTATAGACTGAGGCTTAGACAGTGCTTTTTTCATTCCACTAAAGGCTTCCCTTGCAGTAAAAGTTAAAGCATACTCAAAAATTTTTTCAAAACTTGCTAGAGCTCCCTTAAATTCAAACTCTGCTTTATATAAAATTCGAGTTCCATACACATTTTCTTCAAATTCTATTGTATCTACTACTTCTAAATCACTAGTTACTCCCTTATATACTACTTTTTTATTTAGCTCCAAAGTCTCTAATGTGTATCTCATTGGAAGGGAATTTCCCATAAAAGATACTGTCACTTCAAATTCAGTACCTACTCTTAAAACTCCATCTGAAATTTTTGTGACTAAATCAATCCCCGGATCCCAATCCGTCAAATTTGAAAAATCACACAAAAAATTAAAACTCTTCTTTAAGTCCTGCTCAACTTCTATAACTTCCTCAAATGATATCATAAATCCTCTATTGATTAATAAATTTCGTTTTCTAATGTTTGAATTTTTCTTTCTTTTCTTGTAAACAATTCCGGTACTTCAAAATTATCAGTTCCCAGATAAGGTACTTTTTTACCTTCAATATATATTATAATACCCTTGATTTCATTAAATTCTGTTAGAGTATATGTTATTTGATCCAATCTATCTCTCATTAAATCACCTCCCGTATTAACTTGTATTGATTTAGGAAGTGATATATGTAAAATATTATCCGTTAGGCGAACTTTTTTATAAAAATGAAACTCTGGTGGTAAGCCTGAAATTATTCCTTTAGACTGTTCATACATAGATGGACCTTTCTCTAACTCTTGTAATGCACTCCATACCCTCTTTTTTAAACTACCCCTAAAAGTTCGAGGAACTCTCACTAAAGTTGAACTAACTCTCCTACCCCTTGATGAAAATTTTAAAAAATAAATTCCTTGAAGAGAATTAATTTGGTCAGTTTTGAATTCATCCTTCTCTTTTGTATCGAGTGGATCAAAAGTAACTTCTGGAAGATTTAAAGAGGATTGTTTAATATCAGGAATATTATTCTGAAAATAGTTTTTTTTATCAGATTGATTAAAAGCACCCGATGTAATACTTTTATCTAGTATCACTAAAACAAAGAGTAGTATTAATTGATAATATAGGATGGATTTTTTGTTGGAAAATTCGTCCATGGAAAAGTCTCACAGACATCTTGAAATAATCCCTCTTAGGGAGCAACTAGTTCCTTGTATGCTTTTTTAATATCCTTTGATTTCATAAAATAAGTTCCCACAAGAGCACTGTCCACGTATGAAAACATTTCTTTTAAATCTTTTGAATTTTGAATACCCGATTCCCCCACTTTTAAAACATGATTGGGTAGAATGCTTGCAATTTCAGAGACTACTTTTGGAAGAATGGTAAAAGTATCGAGATCTCTGGTGTTGATTCCAATAATTTCAGCACCTATTTCTAATGCCCGCCCTGCTTCCTCAATTGTATGAGTCTCAACTAGAACATCCATTCCAAAAGTTTTTGCATAACCGTAGAGCTCGTTTAATTCAAAATCACTTAGAATTCTCACTATCAAGAGAATTGCACTGGCACCCATAAATCTTGCTTCTTGGATTTGTAGTTTATGAATGATAAAATCTTTTCGGAGAACAGGAATTCTAACAGAATGGGAAACATTTTGAAGATCTAAGATGTCACCATGAAAAAAATTTTTATCAGTTAGTACAGAAATTCCTCCTGATCCACATTCTTCATAAATTTGTGAGATTTCAATTGGATCATAAGACTCCCTCAGTATTCCAGAAGAAGGAGATCCTTTTTTACATTCAGTAATTAATGTTTTTGGCTTACTTCGTAAAGATTCCCCGAGGGAATAAATCGGAGCATCAAACTCCGCATATTCTTGAATGAATTTAATTTCTTTCTTTTTTTCATCCAGAATCTTTTGAAGAACTGGATGGAAATTCAAGTAAAGGAGTTAACAGCCTCTTCTTCTGAGGAATAGATATCAAAAAGAGAAGTTAATTCAATAACATCAAAAATTCTTTTCACAGCGGGCTTAATATTGCACATCTTTAGAGAGCCCTCTTTTGCATTTAATTTACGGAGTGTGCTGATACAGGCACGAAACCCAGAGGAAGACATATAGTCTATTCCATCCATATTTAATACTACTTTTCTATGATCTCCAGAGTCGATAAGCTCTGAAAGTCCTTCTTCCACTTCATTTGCAACCGAAACGTCCAGTCTACCTTCTAAATATACCACTAGAATTCCATTTTTTATTGTATTGTTTAGCAATTGTTTATCCCGAAAAAGTATTCGTTTTTTACTATGTCTATAATATCATGTCAAATGACTCCCTACATGCAAGAAATATTTATGTTTAGTAGCCAAGAAATTATAAAGAATATAGAAAATATATGTGTTTTTGGAGGGGGGATCACGGGCAAAAAGGTAGTTAATTTTCTAAAACAAAAAAAGAAAAATGTATTTTTAATCGATTCAAACAAACAAGACATTGATTGTCCCTATTTTTCTGATTTGACTGACTTTTCTAAACTCCCCCCTTTTTCAATTCTGGTTAAAAGTCCCGGGGTCAATCCCTCTCATCCTCTTCTTATAAAAACTAGAGAGGCAAATATTCGCATTATCAGTGAAATTTCACTGGCTAGATCTTATTTTAAAGGCAGGGTTATTGGAATCACAGGAACAGATGGAAAATCCACAACGACTGCTCTCACCTATGCATTACTCTCTGCCTATTATCCCAAGACTGCAATTGGGGGAAACTTTGGGATTCCTTTTATTGAATTTTGTGAGGACGATTTAGATTTTGCAGTTCTTGAATTGAGCAGCTATCAATTAGAAGATTCTGATCCATTAGAGCTTTATTCTTCTGCCTTTTTAAATTTGGCTTCCGATCATTTAGAACGTCATAAAACAATGGAAAACTATAAAAAAGCGAAATTGAAAATAATCTCAGCTGACTTTTCCAATCATAATTTTATTTACAATGAAAGATTAAAAAACGAAATAGATTTTAAAAATATTCACTGTAATATTAAAAGTTTTGGAAAAGATCAACAGTCCGATTGCTTAATTGATGATCTTGAGCAAGTTATAAAAACAAATCAATTTAGATATTCCACAAAAAATTTTCCACTTATGGGATTCCATAATTTGGAAAACTTAGGGGCAGCTATACTCTTAGCTGAAAGTGTAAATTGTCCTTCGGAAAGTATTCAACTCTCTCTTGAAAATTTTAATGGATTGGATTACAGATTCCAAAAGATTCATACATACGAAAAATCTGTCTTTATAAATGACTCAAAATCTACAAACACCCACAGTCTATTATCAGGAATTAAAGGTTTTTCTGATAAAAATAAAATCATTTTGATTTTAGGGGGAAGGCCTAAGGATGAATCTTTGGAAAGTTTAAAAAAACGTTTGGTGGAATTAAAGCCCATTCAAGTTTTTATTTATGGAGAAGCAGGAAAAGTATGGGCAGAGTTATTAAAACCCATCCCTTTACAACTTGTTAGTCAACCTAGAACTGCCCTGGAGTCAATCAAAGAGAATTGGAATAATTACCGAGCAGAATATATTATTTTTTCACCAGCATGTGCAAGTTTTGATTTATATAAAAATTTTGAAGAGAGGGGTAAATTCTTTACAGAAGATGTTAAAAGGATTTTTGTAAATTAAATATGAATATAGTAGAAAAATTGAGAAAAAATTTTTCAATAGTAATTTTTATTATTATCTTTGGAATTATTGATTGTGCCTCTTACTCCAGAGAAGTTAGAATGCAGCTCTCAGGAGCGGCTTATTGTGTTTCATCAAATGTGATATATAAGGGTGAAACTCCTACGATTTCTCAAATTAGAGAATTTATGAATGATCCCCTTTTGAGATCTAGGTACTCCCCAAAAGCAATCAAACTAGCGGCAGTTTATGGATTTGCTCCAGAATTAAAAAGACATCTTGAATTAAAGCTAAAACTTAACAAAGAAAATAAAGAACCTATCCAAAAAGATGTAGCCAGAGAAATTCCATCCGAAAACAAAAAAGATTTAAAAAAGATAGTAAAAGTAGAAGAAGCAATTGAGATAAAAAGTAAACCTAATAATCTCGCTGAGTACAATCCCGAAATTAAAGAACTAGAAGTACATATATTAAAAAGATTTAATTTAATTACAATTGATATAAATTCCCTAGCTTCAGAGATGAATTGTTATATAGATAGATTCACAGAAATCTTAGCTATGATGACAGAGAAAGAAGATGATATTGTAAATTCTAATACAATATTTGCTATTATGTCTGGAGCTATTGCCGCAATTATAGATGGTTTGACTATTTATGATAATAATATAAATCAGAAAATAATTATTAGCGGTGGGCTTCTCGTATCCTATTTTTCTTATATGGCATTTCGACCAATGGTTACAGTTGAATTTAGACCCAAATCGACTAACCTCAAAGATATCTGGAATAATCCAGACAAAACGGATAATTATTCAACTGCCATGTGGTTTTTAATGACCAAAAAAATAAATGAGGATGATGAGCCTCCCTATAGGGAACTTTTAATAAAAAGATGGGTAGATAATAATTTCTTGGGAGAAGCAGGAGAAGAAAGAGAGGAAATGGTGAATTTATTTTTTGGTAAAGGTGGAATCAGTTCAATTACAAATCTTTATAATAGAAGGGAAATGATTACGCAATTACGAACAATTATTACATTATATGAACAGGATGCTAGGGCATTACTGGTCGAATTTATGAAAGATTAAAAAAAAATTATTTTTTAAAAAAAATTCAACGTATTACGTCATTTTTTTTACATATACTATAGGGGGACAGTATGTCGACAATAACATCGCTCTATAGTGCAGAATTAGAAGGTCTTGAATCCAAGATAATTAAAGTAGAAGTAAACATAAAAAAAGGGATTCCTAGGTTTACAATTGTAGGCTTAGCCGCAATAAACGTAAAAGAATCATCGGAGAGAGTTAGAATAGCCATGGAAAATAGCGGATTTTATTTTCCAATGAAAAGTATTTTAGTGAATCTCTCTCCAGCAGGAATCAAGAAAGATTCAAGTTGGTTTGATTTGTCGATAGCAATTGCAATTTTAAAAATTTCAAATGAAATAGATTGTCCTGAAAATTTAGATGATTTTTTATTTTTAGGAGAATTGGGATTAGATGGTGCAATAAAACCGATGAAAGGTCTTGCAAATATTCTTTTTTCTCCCATAGGAAAAAAATTTAAAAATGTAATTGCTCCCCATGATAATAAATTTGAAGCATCTGTATCACCAAATCATGTCATTTATTCTATTGAATATTTAAAAGATATTATAGATATTTTTAATGGAAAAAGAGAACCAATCGAAAATAAAAGACAATTTTATTTTAATAAAATCTTACCCACAGATAAAATTGAAATCTATAAAGATCAGATATTAGCTCTAAGAAGTATTACAATATCAGTGGCAGGTAAACATCATTTATTGTTCTCGGGAAGTCCCGGTGCAGGAAAAACTATGATGGCAAGATTGGCCGAAAGAATTTTACCCGATCTATCCTCAGAAGAGTACGAGGATGTACTTAGAATAAAATCTTCTACTGAAATTTTAAATAACTCCGAGTCGTTATATTTGGGAAGACCCTTTAGATCTCCCCATCACACATCTAGTGATGTTTCGCTTACGGGGGGAGGAAAATTACTGAGAGTTGGAGAGGTTACTTTAGCCCATCATGGTATTTTATTCCTGGATGAATTGTGCGAATTTAAGTCATCCGTAATACAAGCCCTTAGAGAACCACTCGAAGAAAGAAAAATTACAATCTCAAGAGTAAATTATCACTTAACTTACCCTTCCAATTTTCTTTTAATTGGAGCAACAAACCCCTGTCCCTGTGGATATTTAAATAATGATTCCAAGGTTTGTATTTGTGCTGAAGAAAAAATTAGGAAGTATCAATCGAAGCTATCAGGGCCCTTCCTGGATAGGATTGATATTTTTTGTGAGATAGAACCAAAAGACAATGAACTAAAACGAAAACTAATAATCGATTTGAATGAAGTTCGTGAAAAAGTGAAAATTGCAGTGGATAGGCAAAGACTACGATTCAAAGATAGAGAGTTCAAATTCAATGGAGAGATTGATGGGATGGAAATTGATAAATTTATTTTTCCAGATAGCTCCGCTGAAGTACTACTTAAAAATTTAGGGGAAACTTTTCGTTTTAGTATTCGTAAATTAAATAAAATTAAAAAAATTTCAAGAACATTGGCTGATCTTGAAAATAAGGATTTAGTAAGTTCAGAAAATATTTACGAAGCAATACAATTGAATAAAAAAGAAAGATTACCATTTTCTAATCATTTTTCTTAAATATATCAAAGAAGTTCATTATTTCTAATGTAGCATTATACTTTGAATTTTGAGGTGTTTTAGTGAAACTAATATGAGATCCAGGCCAAATGTGCCCGTCTTTATTTAATATAACTTTTTTCAAAATATTATTATACTTACACTTTGATTTTTGTATCTCAATATTTTCTGAGGTTTCAATTTTATCTAATTCACAATTATTTTTCTTTTCAAAAAAATCATATATTACTGAAATTGAATTTTTTGGAAATATCAAATAGGGAGGAGCACCCACATTTCCGTCATATCTTACAATTTTATCTTCACGTCCGTTAATAAGTAATAATGAAATTGGATTTTCTTAAGTACAATTATCTAAATCAAATATTGTTCCAGATACACTCGCTACACCCTTAAATATATTTGGAAGATGGCAGGCTATTTTTAATCCCATCATAGCACCATTTGAATATCCAGTTATAAATACCAAATTTTTATCTATATTGATTTTTTTTAGTAAATATGAGTGCAATGATTTTATAAATTCTACATCATTAATCTTGTTTTCAAGGCTTATACCACAACATCCATCTGCATTCCAGTATAAATTTTTCCATTCACTTTTTCCTGTTCCATAGGGATATACTATTATATAGTTATTTATATCTGCATAGTAGGTAAACCCTGATAAAATTTCCATGATTTCGCCATTGCCTTCTGCTCCATGTAGTACATATATGATTGGATAATAGGATTCTCTTTTATATTCTTTAGGTAGTCTTATATTATAGTATCTTTTTCTACCTTCAACTATTATACTATTTTCTGGTTCTTTTAAGTTATCCCAATTTAAAGGCCGCGATCTTGGCTCATAGGAGTTAATTGAATATGAAATTAATAATAAGATTAGAAATAAATAGTATTTCATTTTTTTCTAATTATTAAGATACTCATATCATCTTTTAAGTTATTATTCGTATAGTCTAAAATTTCAGTAAAAAGTTTTTTGGAAAAATCACTTAAATTAGTTTTATCTTCATTTTTTATAAATTGGTATAATTTAGTTCCATAGTATCGTCCTTCGGAATTTTTTTGTTCAAAAATACCATCTGTAAATGTAAAGAGTATATCACCAGTATTCATCTTAAAATCTTTATTATAATCTGATTTACTAATCAATTCTAATCCTATTAAATTTCCAGATGTTTCAACAGTTTCTGTTTCATCCGTATTAGCTCTATATAAAATCATATTTGGATGCTGACCATAATATTGAAAATTTCCAGATGAATCTGCTTTTAATAGTAATAAGGAAGCATAATTATTTAAAACTAAGTTCTTATCTTTAATTTTTTTTGATAATCCTCTATTGATTTCCTTATTAATATCTAAAGGTGTATTACATATATTTACTAAATATGATATTCTATTTTGAATTGAAACACTATATAAATGTGAATTAATATCATGACCCGATGAATCACCAATTCCAAACCAATAATAATTATCTTTATCTAATCCTTGAAATATAAGATCTCCTCCTAAAAATGTTTGGGGTACTGATCTTGAGTAAACTTCATAGTTTGTATCACATATATCTTCCGGGAATACTAAATTATGAAGAAATTTATTTTGTTCTTCAAAATTTCCATCTTTTTGTATCTCCAGAAAGTTTGCTATTCTATCATATTGTTTTGTTTTTTTAAAAAATCCTAAATTAAGTATTCTAATTAATATAAAAAATAATAATAAATATCCAAAAATCCATAAGAGCTCAGATATATTTATCAAATTGATCCAATAAAAAATTAAAGCTGAAAATATAAGAGTTAATAGTAATGCAAATGTTCTGCTTAAAAATGAAATTAAAAAGTTCGATTTCTCTGAGTGATTTCCTTTCATTATTTGTTAACTTCATCTAAATAGAATGCATGAGTTCTAAATTCTTTTTCTGAATAATTTTTTAAAGAAGTCAAGAAAAAAGGATCATCTTCTTTATAAGGAATTTTAACTCCATCTTTCACTCCAAAATCTTTCTCAATTAAGCCCAATTCATATACCATAGGAATTATATATTTTTTCTTATCATTATAGTAATATAATAATTTCTTATTTAATGTGTTACTTTTTTCTATTTTTATTGAATTTTCTGTAATTTTAGAATTATAATTTAGATAGTTTAATAAAATCCAATTTCCATTTATCAAATATTTTCCCTCAATATTAATTTCCATTGATTTAGTTATTAAACCTTTCACCTCATTTTGATTGTACTCTTTTTTGAATTCTCCATTCTTTAAAAAAATTATTTTTTCATTTATATCATTGATATAAATTTTAGAATTCATAGGAGCTCTATTCTGATTTTTTTTTTGATATACACCAATAATAAAATTTGATGTTTCTCTTTTATCATCAGGAAGCTTTCTATACCACTCTTCAGATTTACAAAAGCAAAATAAAAAAAGAATACTAAAATTGAAAATATATAAAATCACCGCCCCCGTCTCCAAATAGGCCTAATAGTATCATAATAAAAATAGAATAAATAGGAAGTAAAATATGCTCTAATTTTTTGAATTTATCAAGTATATTATTATAATATTCTATATAATTAAGAAACATCCCCATAGATATAAATAATAAAAGTTCCTGATATCTATAAATTAATTTACCTTCTCTAAAACTAAACAGTCCATAAAATAATTTATTAATTACCTGAATAGATGAATCTCCAAACATTCCCGATCTAAAAAATATTCCTGAAAGAGCCAATAAAAAAATAAAAAATACCCACTTGAAAAATTTTATACCCGTAACATCAGGTAGTTTAAAACCAGATTTATCCATCAATCTCTCAATTGCTAACATTCCTCCTAAAAAAGTGCCCCAGAGTAGATAAGCCACATCAGCACCATGCCATAGACCCCCTAAACTCATGGTAATCAACATATTTATATTGGATCGATGGAATCCACCTTTATTTCCACCTAAACTAATATATAGATAATCTCTCAACCAAGTTGATAATGTGATATGCCATCTTCCCCAGAACTCTGTAAAACTATTTGCAAAAAATGGTCCTCTGAAATTATGAGGAATATCAAATCCAAGTAGATTAGCAAGTCCCCTAGCTATATCAGAATAACCTGAAAAATCGCAATACACTTGAATTATAAATCCAAATAGTACTATCAATACCGAGACAGAACTATAATCTTCAGTCTGAAGATAAAGTGGATTAATAATCCCTCCAATATTATCAGCAAGAACTACTTTTTTCAATAATCCTGTGATGATCAAAAACAAACCATTTTTTATTTTTTCAAAATCTGCCGATGGTTTGTCTAATTTTGGTAAAAATTCTTCAGACCTCATAATTGGTCCTGCTATCAACTGAGGGAAAAAAAGTATAAAAATAAAATAATCAAGTATAGGGGGTAAGACACTAATTTTATTTCTATGAATGTCGATTTGAAAAGCTATCAATTGAAATGTGTAAAAGCTAATAGCCAATGGTAGAGCAATAATAATTGATGTTGAAAAATTCTGAATGCTAATAATTCCTGTTAAGGTATAAATTGAATGAAAGAAAAAATAAAAATATTTAAAAAAAGCTAAATTAATTAAATTTATTGTAACCGTGAAATTAATTAATATTTTTGTATCCTTCTCTTCTTTTTTAAATTGAATTAAATAATAAGATAAAATATAGTTTATTAAAATAATTGATAAAAAATGAAGAGATAAAAATAAACTATGATAGGAATAAAATAAAATTGATGATATTAATAATATAATTTTTTTATAAAAATTATTAACATTCCAGTATAATATATAAGTAAAAACAAATAATATAAAAAATGGAATTGAATTAAATATCATTTAGAGCATCCACATATACAAAAATCTTACTTCTGAATGAATATTAATATTTTTTATTAATTGATTTAGAGCTCCCGAATCTATATTCGATTCTTCATTTATTTGGTAATAATTACGAATGGGTTTTTTAATTTGAGAATAGGTAACAATCCTAGGAAGAGCATTTCTATTCAAGGATGAAGAATTGTAATTTGGATGAGTAACAACAACCTTAATAGCATCTTCAAAATATCCTATTTCATCTACTAGGCCTTCTTGCTTCGCCTGAGTAGCCGAAAAAATCCTACCATCAGCTAATAATCTAAGTTTTGCATCACTTATCAAAGGTCTTCCCTTCAAAACTATCTGATAAAATCTGTCGTACATATCATTGACAATAGATTGTATAATAACTCTTTGTTCTTTTGAAAAATCAGCCAGAGGGGATAGTATATTTTTATTGGAGCCAGAAACTATTGTTTGATCCTCAATCCCTATTTTTTCTAGACCCTTTTTTACATTCACCCCCGAAATTACCACACCTATGGATCCTGTAACAGTAGTGGGGTGAGCAACAATCTTATCACTTGCCATAGCGATGTAATACCCACCACTTGCGGCAGTATCCATAAATAGTGATACTATTGGAATCTTCTTATTATTTTTAAAAAGAAGAATTTCTCTATATATTATATCACTTGCTGTAACTCCTCCTCCCGGAGAGTTTATTTTTAAAATTATTCCTTTTATGTCTTGATCCTGGTAGGCTTTACTCAATTCCTCTTTGATCCTTGCAATCATTGACTCTTTTTGACTCAATCCAAAAGCATCCGCACTCGAGCGATCACTTATAACTCCATCAATTGAAATCACAAGTATTTTATCTTTTTCGGCTCCAGTAATCAAAACTTCATTTAATTCCAAAGTTTTTACAGGAGTATCCAATAACTTAAATGAATTAAAACTAAAACAATTCACAAGAGTAGGTAAACATAAAGTTACCAAAATAATTTTTATATATTTAAGAGTTTTCATCAATTTTCCTACCTTCAATTTGAAGGTTATATTTATTTTGTAATTCACTGATTTGTGAAAGCATTATCTCTTCTACCTTTTTCATACCATCTTCTAATACTGCCTCACCCCGTGGTACATATATGGGTAAAGAATATATGATTGTTTGTTTTGAAAATAATTTTGGGAATATGTGCCTATCCCAACTTTTAAATTCATGATACCTATCATAAACGCTACAAAAAGATAATATAGGCACCCCTGTCATAGATGCAATTTGAACTACACCTGGTTGAAGTTTATAGATTGGACCCCGTGGTCCATCCGGTGTAAATATAGGTACCCTATTACCTTTAATAGTTTTCAAAAGAGCCCTGAGCCCCCCTGCTCCTCCCCTACTACTCGAGCCCCTTACTGATTCCATTCCGAAACGTAAAAATGTTTCAAAAATATAATCTCCATCTTTTGAGAATGATACTAATGGAGTAAGCTTGATATTTCTTTTTTTTATAAGATATTTTGAACAATGGTAAGTGAGTGAAAGTATTTGACCATGCCAACCCGCAAGAATAAATCCTTTATTTTCAGAGATGACTTTATCGGTTTCTTCAGGAATTATTAATTCGACACGAATAGTAAGATTCCAAAATTTCAATATCCAACTAACTATAAAAGAAATTATTTTTTGTTTCATATTATTTATTTATAATGGATTCCTGAATAATTTCAGTATAGGGAAACTTATAATCAAAAGGAGATTTATCTTTATTTTGATTCAATAATGACAGAGGATTTTTTATCATACTTCCTATAAAACTCATAGATTTTAGAAAAGATTTAAAATTATAAATTGGTATATAATATTCAATTTTATGATTTTTTAACTTTTGTTCTTTAGTAATTCTTTCTATTGACTCCCAAAAACCTTCATTAGAATCAACCATTGAATTCACCAAAAAATCTTTTCCTGTAAAAACTCGACCTCCCGCGAGAGGCTCGAGGTCTTTTATTTCTTTTTTACGGGAAAGACATACTACATTATAAAATTGATTCTTTACTCTTTCAATTTCCTCATTTAGAAAATTTTTTGAATAATTGCTTAACTTTCCATATTCTGAAAATATTTCTCTTCCCGGATAAAACTCTATCCTATCCTTTGAAAGCTGTAGCTTATCGTACAATCCTTTTAGGTTAGGTCGAATTAAAACTGTTCCTATTGAACCTGTAATACAATATGGACTTGAAATTATTTCATCTGCCGCACAACCAATATAGTAGCCCCCAGATGCAGAAATATTTTGGAAATAGGCATATATTTTCTTATTATTTTTTAACTTCTTAATTTCTCTATAAATCAATTCAGAGGCAAATGCCGAGCCTCCCCCGGAATCAATTTCAAATATAATAATTTTAATTTCATCTCTTTCTGTTAAGGATCGCAAAAGTTCAATCACAGGATAGGCATGAATATTGCCTTCTTTTAAATCTTCCTCACTTTTATTCCCCATATTTATATTGCCCTTGAGAGGAATTATCATTATTAATTCTTTAGGGGCAGGAAAAAATTTAAAACCAAGTAGTTTACTCTTTCTTTTTAGTTTTTTTAAATTGAGAACATTTGCCTCTTTTAGATTCAGCATATCATCAGTTATAATATTTTTTAAATTGTGATACTTCTT
>CANGZW010000097.1 GCA_947458405.1 Leptospiraceae bacterium | reverse complement strand
TCTGTCATTTGAGTGAATTTTTCTCCTTGGCATCGAATGCATCCCGGAGACCTTCTCCTACAAAAGACGTGAGTTGTATGATAGAAAATAAGGCAAACGAAGGAAAACCAATGAGCCACCAAGCACTGAGTCGTTCCCTACCCTGACCGATGAGTTCTCCCCAGGAGGGATTGGGGGCTGGAATACCGTATCCCAAAAAGTCCAGAGCGGAGAGAATAGAAATGGATCCTATCAGAGAAAAGGGCAAAAAGGTTACCAGAGGAGTCATCGCGTTAGGCAGAATATGACGAAAGATAATCTTGTGTGACGGAATCCCGAAAGCCTTTGCAGCCTCTACAAATTGAGCGTTACGCAACTTATAAAACTCTCCCCGCATGTAGTAACTGATTCCTATCCATGCAAAAAATGCATACGTGATAAGAAGAATCATAAAGCTCCTTCCGAAAAAAGAGCCCATAATGAGGATCATAAATAAAAAGGGTATCGAGGAAAGGATTTCAATCAATCTCTGAACGGTGAGATCCACATATCCCGCAAAATATCCCTGCATACCACCAATCACTACTCCAATAATTACCTCAAAAAAAATTAGTATAATACTAAAAGTCATAGAAATTCGATATCCGTAAAACATCCTTGTAAACACATCCCGTCCTCTGTCATCCGTTCCGAGCATGTGTTTAGAGTCAGGTGCTGTGGGAGGAAACTCATTTTCGGTAAAGTCATCCAAATGGTTTTCGTTAAATCCATAAGGTATCACAGGGAGTACAATGTAATTTTCGGAGGAGGGGGAAAAGGCTTCTGTTTTGCGTAACTTTTTATAGTTTGGCTCTGTATCTTGGTTACCACCAAATACTCTCTCAGAATGAAAAGAAAACATGGGAAAATAAAAACTTCCGTTATACTTTATCAAAAGAGGTGTATCATTGGCTATAAAGGGGGCAAATAGAGAAATAATGTATGTCGCTAAAATAAATAAAAAAGAGTAGTACGCTCTTCTGTTTTTTTGAAATTTGGCTAATCTTCGGCGTGTGGTTGGATTTAAAAAACTCATTCAAACTTAATCCTGGGATCAATCAACACATAGCACACATCCGAAATAATATTTCCCAAGAGAGAAAGAAAACTCTGGATCAAAAGTAAACCCATCATGAGATCAGTGTCTCTCTGCTTGACTGCAGTAAAGCTCAACAAACCCATCCCATCGATATTAAACACCAGCTCAATGATAAGAGATCCCGCTAAAATCAATCCCAAATTACTACCAAACCCCGTAGCTATCGGAATCAACGAATTACGAAAGGCATGTTTGAAAACCGCCTCCTTAAAACTCATCCCCTTAGCAAGAGCAGTTCTGACATAATCCTTGCCGATTTCTTCTAAAAGAGAATTTTTCATCAAGATGGTTAGAACAGCAAAGGAATGAAATGTATAACAAAGGACGGGTAAAAACATATGGTGGAGTCTGTCTATGAGCTTATCAAAAGGCTCCAAGGATTCATAGTTGTCTGAAATTTCATGACCGAGAGGAAAAATAGACAGAAAATTCCCCGAAGCCAAAAAGTACAAAAGTAGCATAGCGAGTGCAAATATAGGAATAGAATATGTAAAAAAGATGATAAAACTGGAGATGATATCAAACCTCTCTCCATGCCCTAAGGCTTTGTACATGCCGAGTGGAATACAAATGCAATACGAAATTAGAAATCCAGAAAGACCAAAGGTTAGGGAAATGGGCATTTTTTCGAGAACCAAATCCCCTACTTTTTTATAATTGATACGGGATTCACCCAGATCAAACTGTACTACCTGACCCAACCAATACAAATAGGCAATAGGTATGGGCTTATCAAGATGAAGCCTTGCTTTTATGATATCCACTTCTTCCTTGCTGATTTGTTTTTGGCTGGCTCCCCCTTCACTGGTAAGAGCCTTTAGTTTAGAAAGTTCGGCCTCCAGAGGACCTCCGGGAGCCAAGTGTGATACCATAAAGACTACAAATGTAATTCCCAAGAGTGTGGGAAATAACAAAAGTAATCTTTTAAGAACGTATTTTTTCATCCTTTAGGTTTAATCTTTTATCTTATGCCCTGCCGCGGCTCCGAGTCCATCAAATGCCGCATATTTGTAAAGGTCATGCAAAGTAGGATAGTTAAAGACTACAGAAATGATATCATCGAGTGTCTTTTTGTTTTCAACGAGTGTCATTCCATAGTGAATGATTTCTGTGGCAATGTTTCCAATGATATGCACACCGAGTACAACAAAAGTTTTTCTATCAAAAACTAACTTCAAGAAACCATCCTGTGTTCCCAAGATTTTTCCTCTTGCCATATCTTTGTATTTCGCCTTACCCGTAAGAGCGTCATACCCCTTCTCTTTTGCTTCTTTTTCGGAAAGGCCTACCGCAGACAGTTCCGGAATGGTATAAATTCCATAAGGAAACAAGGTTGCAATTTGATTGATACCCTGTGTGGAAAACATGTGTGTTACAGCAGCACGTCCCTGATCCATACTGGTACTTGCCAGAGCTGGAAATCCAATCACATCTCCTGCGGCAAAGATATTGGGAATATTGGTGCGATACTCAGAATTTACTTCAATGGTTTCTCTCTTTCCGAGTTTAACTCCAACTTGTTCAAGCCCCAAACCTGAAATACGACCACTTCTACCTGCGGCAAACAAGAACATATCACAGTGAATTACCTTTCCAGAGTTAAGTGTGATCTTAATCTCCTCGGAGTCATTTGCTCCAGGAATAATTTCTTTCAATCCATCATTAAAGAAAACATCTACACCATCCTGTCTCATTTGATCTACTAGAGCAGAAGACATTTCTGAATCCAAGAAAGGCAGAAGTTCATTCCTACCATCAACTAGTGATACGGGAATACCTTTAGCGGCAAAAATAGTAGTGTATTCGCAACCAATCACTCCACCACCGAGAACACAGAGAGACTTGGGAAATCTTGGCAGACTCAAAATAGAATCGGAATCATGGATTCGTTTGAAATCAAATGGAATATTAGCGGGATGAAATGGATAGGATCCTGTGGAGATTAAAATAAAATCTCCAGAAATAGTTGTATTACTAGGTTCGCTGATCTTTAAAGTATTTTTATCTACCAATTCACCACGACCGATAAAATGATGAATTTTATGTATTTTTAGATTGTGATTGATTGCCTTAACTTCTGATTCAATTACGTAGTTTTTTCGGTAGTAAAAATCTTCAATGGATACATTTCTTCTTAGATCTTTATCTACTCCAAAGAGTCCTTTGTCATTTTTCCCTGAGAGGAAAAGTGCTGTTTCTTTCAGAGTTTTAGAAGGTAGTGTTCCAGTGTGAACCCCTGCCCCACCCGGTTCTGTATGCATCTCAACGATTGCGACTTTTTTACCAAAATATGCCGCTTTAGCAGATGCCTTTTCTCCGGCGGGACCACCACCTATAACAATTAAATCAAAATGTTCCATAAAAAATTATCCTTATTAAAAATTTAGTAAACTGATACTAGCCATTTCATATATTCTTTTTCTTCGCCTGTGACAATTTTAAAAAATAGCTTCTGTATCATTTCGGTAATCGAACCAATTTTGCCTGTTCCCACTACTCTTCTATCAACTTCGCTAATCCAAGCAACCTGAACCCCTGTGCCCGAAAAAAATAACTCATCACAAATATAAAGCTCGCTTCGAGATACATCTCTTTCCACAACTTCAATGTTTAGATTTTTGGCAATTTCTAAAATTGATTTTCTCGTAATACCTTCTAAAATGGAAGAAGCGAGAGAAGGAGTAATTAATTTTCCATCCCGAACCATAAAGAGATTTTCAGCTGATCCTTCTGATACTAATCCTCTAGAATCCAAAAAAATCGCCTCATCACACCCATTTTGAACAGCCTCTGATTTTGCTAATGCAGAGTTGACATATCCTCCCGATGCCTTGGAGAAGGTCGGAATTGAAGTATCATCTATTCTTCTCCAGCTTGATACCATAGTCTTGAGTCCGCTCTGGGTATCCATATAATCGTTGAGTTGAAGGATATAGATGGCTATATCAGCTTTTACATCATGAAAACGGGGGGATAACTGAAGGGAGGAAGTGTAAATATAGGGCCTGATATATATATTCTCTTTATAGCCCGATTCTCTCACCAATTGAAGTGTTATATCCACCAATTCCTGAGGATTCTTATCGAATTGTATCTGCATTATCTTGGTAGAGTTCAGTAATCTTGTATAATGATCGTGAATTCTAAAAATAAATATATTATCCTGATCTTTGTTATAGTATCCCCTAATTCCACCGAATACAGCAGTTCCATATTGTAAAGCATGGGTTTGGATGCTGACTTTAGCAGACTCGGCGGGAACTATTTTTCCTTCAAAGTAGGAGTATTTTTTGACTTCCATTTCTAATTCCTATATTGGCAATTTTGAAAATGGGAGAAGTATTTTCAATTCTAGTTTTTTTTAACGACATAAAAAACGTTAAATGAAGATTTTATGGGAATTTAGAAGAATAGAAGATTTATTGGAGATTTTTTAAAGGCGGAAGCACAAACAGCATAAGTTACCGCAAAACTGCTTGAAAATCGAGTTTCTTTTTTGGTGGGATCTGAAATATCAGAAAGACAGGGATCGTTTTGCATTACAAGAGTACAGAGAAGAACCTGCTTTCTGCTTAGATAATTTTGATCTCCACAACCTTTGATAGGGTCATAGGAGTTTACACAATCATTTACTAAAACTTCTGCAAAATAACCACTGGTCCAATTGTATTTTGAGGAGAGAAAAGCAGGACAACGGGTCGATAAACCTAGCATACTTTCTTTAACTATTTTTACAGCATCATTAAAAGAAATTTTATCACTCTTATTATTATTCATTTCTTCTTTCAGTGGATCAAATAAAATCCCACAAGATAGATTGAATACTATTAGACTAATTATAAGGATTTTATATTTCATATGTTATTAAATACTATTTTTGAAATTCAAAAAAATATTATAATCTTTTAAACATTGCCCACATTCATAACTCAATTAAAAAATAGGTTGATAAGGATATTTTTTGAATAGCTGAATTCTAAAAAGTTCATTTAAAGAAATCGTCCTATTCTATTATTAGACGATAATAATCCATAAAAATCTAAGTAAAAACATAGAAAAATAACAAAAATAGTTTAAAAATACCGATTTGAATCTAGGTTTTTTAGAAAAAATAATTTTTTTTTCGTAATACAACTTGATTAGTCAAAAACTACTCTGTTGGTATCACAACACTAAATCTAGTATTACCCGGTACGGAATCTAAAAACAAGGCTCCTTGGTGTTTCTCCAAAATTTTTCCTATTATGTGCAAACCTAACCCAGAACCTTCCCCAGCAGGTTTGGTTGTGAAAAATGCCTGAAAAATCTTATGTTTAATTTCTGGAGGGATTCCGGGGCCATTATCCTGTATTGAGATAGAAACATATTCCCCTTTGTATTCAGGGTTTCTTTTGTCTATATCGGGACTTGATGGTAAATTGATTATTCTCTCAATATCAATTTGTAATTTGCCTGTATCTCCCATTGCCTGTATTGCGTTATGCACTAAGTTTGTCCAAACTTGATTCAGTTCGTCAGGATAACAATAAATCTTTGGAATATCGTTGTAATTTTTAATAACCTCAATACCATACTTGATTTTATTGTGTAAAATGATAAGCACAGTTTCCATACCTTCTGTGATATCAGAAAGAACTTTCTCTTCTTTTTCTTCAAAGTGCATAAATGATTTTAAGGACTTAACAATTTTGGAAACTCTCTCGGCTGATAATTTTATGATAGATGACTTTTTTTGTACTCCTTTGAGAGCGACTGCAATTTCTAAATATTTTTCAATATCAGAATCATTTAAAATAGAGTCCTCTTTTAATAGAGTTTCATATAAATTTAAATCAATAATATAATCAGAAATAATTTCTATATTTTTATAATTCCGCTCTTCTAAAATTGATATTATTTTTTTTCGAAGAGCCCTTGTCTCCTTGCTAGACAGTGCAGAAATAGATTCAATGGAGTGCTCCAGTATATTTAGAGATTTCTCTAAATCAGTAATTGTAATTTGATTATACTTGGGATTCAATTTTGTAATCAAAACACGCATAGATTCCAAAATGTTTTCAGAATTAGCAATAATCGCACCTAACGGTGTATTGATTTCATGGGCAACACCCGCAACCATGCTTCCCAATGTGATCATCTTATCCGATTGAACCAATTGCTTTTGGGATGCCTCCAAATCGAGATACGCCTTAGTTGCTCTCTCTTTAGTAGATTCTAGCTCTATGTTTAGTTTACTGATTTCTGCAACTTGATTCTCTAGACTTTTTTTACCTGCCTCTTCGAGTAATTTAACCCTATAGGCCATGGTGAGTGACAATAGAATAAATTCCAGTACTGATCCGATCTGCTGAGAATAAATAGTTATAAAATTTCGAGGAACATACCCAAGGATTAGAAATAAATTAATCAATGTACCAATAATAAAAACAATCCATGACAATAAATAAATTTGAGCTATTTTAAACTTTTTGTAACTTAGATATATAGAAACTGAAATTAAATAAATAGACCAAAATCCTGCAGATATAAACAACCAAATTGTCCCAAATCTATGAGGAATAAACCAGAGTAGTACAATAAGAGGAGAGTGAAGTATTAGTAATCGAACTCCCCATTTATAAGAAGATGGTGTATTCTTTTTTAATTCCAAAAGTGAGAATGCAAATAAATAAGTAAAGATACCTGCAATTGAGATAAAGAAAGTTAAAGCCTCATCCATCCATAAATGCGGTGCATCAGGCCACAAAAGCATTGCCCCATATCCATACACAGATGCTTGAAACATTCCATAACAAAACAAAAAGAATACATAAAATCTATAAAATAATAGCCTTGTAATTATTGCTAAAAATAGATTATATACAAAAAGGGCAAGCAATGCTCCGTAGTACAAACTTTGCTCAACGGAGTCCACAAGTACGGATTGATTATATTTTTCCATATTATATACTATTATAGGTAATTGCAATGTGCTTACTGTTTTTACTCTAATGAGTAAATGACTTTCTTCACCCGATAAAAGAAATACGGGTTTTCTATAATAAAATAATTTTTTGGATAAATCGATATGATCTCCAGTGATCTGGGTATCTATCAATTGAGAGTCATTGTATCTAAATAGCTCTACCTCATCTAATGGTGGATAATCTAAGACAAGATAGTATTTTTCATTACTATTTTTTGTAAATTTGAGTTTGAGTAAAAACCAAAAATATTGATCTCTAAATTTATAATTCGGTATTTCATTTTCTTTGTAGATTTCTTCCTTAAGAGATTTGCTCTCTAATAGTAAATTAAAATCTTTCGATGGGTTTTCAGTCGAATAAACCTTAAATCCTCTCTTGATAAAACTACCGTAATCATTCTCTGTAATTATCACTTCTTGTAATTCGTTTATATTGAGATCAATATGTGATTCTTCCCCAAAAATTGGCAGTAGAAATATAAATAATAAAAATATATACATGTTAAAGAATCCTATGGAGAGTTATAATTTAGATAGTATTTAAAATTAATATTAGAAAGGCTATTCAATATAATATCAATTAATTTTCAAATTTTATTAATTTTGTAATTTCATTTTAATTATAAATATACAAAATACCTATTCAGAGAAGCTTTTTTGAGCATTTTTCATTCTAAATTTTAGCTCAATCCAGTATTCCTTACACAAAAATTAGTTTTTCCCAAATATCAAACAGGAAGAGCTACAATAAATTCTGTTCTGCCTTCCTTGCTATTAAAATAGATGGTTCCATCGTGTTCATTGATGATCTTCTTGGAAACATAAAGACCGAGACCGATTCCTTCGCCGAGAGACTTTGTGGTATAAAAGGGAGTAAAGATATTGTCTACTTTTTCTTTTGGAATCCCAACTCCAGAATCTATAAAGGAGATTGCAATGTACTTCTCTGTTTCCATTCTTTCTAAGGATCTTCTTTCTAAACGGCTGGATTTCATATTTAGTATTTCTTCAGGAACTCCATTGAAGATTTCTATTTTTATTTCCAATTTTTTGGAATCAATTGTATACATTGCCTGTACTGCGTTAAAAATAATATTTTTCCAAACTTGGGATAAGGTTTCTGAAATACAGATATACTTTACTTCTTGTGGATATTCCTTTAGTACACTGATTTTTCCGATGATGTAATTGTCGTACAAATGCAATGCCTTTTCGATTTCTAAAACAAGATCGACTTCTTTTTTCTCCAAAAACATTTCTGTATTCAAATAAGTTCTGAGAGCAAAAATAACACGGGTTGCCTTTTCTACTGCTATATCGATATTGATTAAAGAATTCGATTGGTCCACAAATACCTGGGCATTCTCCAGAAACAATTTGAATTTCTCTATTCCTAAGGATTGTATATAAGTGTCATACGGTGATTGTAGTTTTAAAGCTAGGATGGAAGTGGAAAGAGTAAGCAATTCACCCTCATCTTCAGTGAAGGATCTCAATTCTTTTTGTATCACTTTTTTACGGGCTCTTTCTTCTTTGGTAGTGAGAAATTCCCGATTATTGATTGATTTATCTATTATTTCATAGAAAATTTGCTTCTCTTCCAAAGTAAGAGACTCCAAAAATCGTGGTACATTTCTTAGAATTAATTTTAAATTGTTTCCAATCAATTCTGAATTGGACTTAATAACCCCCATTGGATTGTTGATTTCATGAGCTACACCACCAACCAATTGACCGAGACTTGCCATACGCTCTGCTTCAATGAGTTGGGATTGGGTTTCTTGGAGGTCTTTCAGGGCTTTTTCGGCTCTTTGTCTTTGATTCTCTGCTTCTTGTTTTTCAAAATTTGCTTTGTTGATTTTTCTAGTTAAAGCAAAGGAGAATAAGATGTTTTCAAGAAAAGAACCTATGTAAATTGATTTTTCAGTGAGAAAGTTGGAGGGTAATAAACCTAAAACTTTAATAAATTTAATTGTTACCCCAATTATCAATGGGGTGAAACTAATAAAAAATAATATAGAATTTTTTGTTGGATCCTGAATAGATAAGCTAATACTCCGAATAAAAATATATGATAATGTAGTTACTCCTATTATAAGACATATAATAAATGGTAGTGAATAGTATCTAGTAAATCCTATCGTACCAAGAACAAATATAGAAAAGGATAAAACTTTAATTAAATTGATTTCTTTATCTCGCATAGGTAGCATTGAAGAAGTAAAATTGAAAAATAAACCTAAACCAAAAGATACTGTTACTAACAATAAACTATTCGAGTAAAATAGCTTATCATATTCAATTATATTAGTAAAGTATCCATTATATCCCATTAACCAATTTATAAAAAAGAACAAGAACCCAACATAATATCCATAAGATTTATCTCTAACACCAATATATACTAATAAATTATATATAAAAATAGACAATAAACTACCTAAATACATAAAAAATGAGACAGTTTCTAGTTTACTATATTCATATTTAGTATTTTCATTCCATAAATTTAAAGTTACTGCTTCAAATAAACCGTCATACGTATCTAATCGAAAGAAAATCTGATCCATTTCATCTTCTAATTTTATTACATAGGGGTATGAACTTTCTACTCTACTTGGATTGGTTTCTCTATCCCCTAAGTTATAGATTTTAGTTTGACCATTTTTAAAATGAATTAAAATCTCAATGTAATCCTGAACAGAAGGAGAAATTTCTAATAATTGATAATTTATTTGCTCTAGTTTTGAAATATCCGTATGACAAAAGAATTGAGAGTGAGAATATCCAAAGTTGATAGAGTCCATATTTTTAAATTCATGGATTTTATTTTTATACTCTTTACTGTAGTCTGATAGACTCCATTTTCTTTCTTTGTCTTCTGTACATTCAACTGAATTAGTAAGATTGATTGTTTTGAATTCTTCTGTATCCTGGGAATAAATTTGTGAAACGGGGTTGAATAAACTATAGAATATAAAAAATGAACTGATTTTCAAAAGCATTCAAGAAATCCTCAGCAATAATTGACTTTAGTAAGAAATAAATTATAAAAAAGAAATTCCCAAAATCTAACTTTCTTAAAATTCCTATCTGATTATATATAGGTAAATATAATATCAATTAATATTTTATTTATAATTAAAAAAATATTCTCATAATATGATAGAACTTAATTTGAAATTATTCCTTTTATTAAATCTACTTTTAGGAAAATTCCAAAAACTCTATTCCATCCCCCTTGGGAAAGCAAAAATAAACTGACAGATTCCTAACAAACTTCCTAAATGGTATCATGTTTTACTCACAATGGAAGATGCTCAAGAAATGAATACAGCCTATATTCAAAAATGTTTGGCTTCCCTTGAGCTTGCTTATGAACACTGGAAATCAATCCCCCCAAGTGACGGTATGTACGATATTTTTAGAGCGGCCTGCGTAAAGGAATTTGAACTGATCCTAGAGCAATCAGGAAAACTGCCAAAATGAAAACTCCTGAAAAACCTTCCCTATTTATTAGAGATAAAGATTTGATTCGCATTAAAGAAATTCTTAAGAGCTATATTCCAAATTATGTAATACTGGCATACGGATCTAGAGTAAATGGAACCGCTCATTCTGCGAGTGATCTGGATTTGGTCATAAAGTCTATGAACGGAGAACCTCTAGATATTTCAACTTTAGTGGATTTAAAAGAAGCCTTCCAAAATTCAAATATTCCGATTTTGGTAGATATCAGAGATTGGGCAAGAATTCCAGATTACTTTAAAGAAGAAATTGAAAAGATGTACTACGAAATTTTTCTATAATTATAATTTCGTTCCCGATTAGCTTATTCATATCTTATATTCTTCTAAAAAACCCCTTGACTTACATTATGAAAGGAATTTGTAGTACGAGTTTAGATTTTTCATTTGAAAATTTCACACAATCCAAAAAGAAAACTTCTTTACAAAAAAGCTACCAAGCATTAGAATTTAATTATGATTTCCTTATGGATACCTGAATCAATCATTCCTATCGACGATGGGGTATTTCTCGAAATTTGTCGTAAAAACCCAGATAATCGAATCGAAAGAACCAAAAAGGGAGAGATTTTGCTTATGGCACCAACGGGTGGTGAAACTGGTAAATGGAATTTTGAACTCAATTATTTTTTTAAGATATGGAATAAAAATAAAAAGTTGGGTCTTTTTTTTGATTCCTCTACTGCTTTTCGATTGCCCTCCACTGCCATTCGATCCCCCGATTTAGCTTTTATTTCTTCTGCCCGATGGACTGCCCTAAACAAATGGGAAAAGGAAAGCTTTCCGCCCATTTGTCCTGATTTTATATTAGAGCTTCGTTCCAAAACAGATAAACTGACTGACCTACAATCCAAAATGGAAGAATGGATAGAAGGAGGTTGTAAATTGGGATGGTTACTCGATATTGAAAATTTACAATTCTATATTTACAAATCTGAAGTTGAAATACAAGTCCTAGAAGGTAAAGATGTAATACTAAATGGTGGAGATGTACTACCAGATTTTTATCTATCCATTGAAGAACTATTGAATCAATGATAAAATTACTTCAAAGGAGATACAAATGAATTTAGCACAAAAATACTGTCTAACGGGGGCTGGAGTTTTCTTTTTAATAGGCTTAATAACGGGGATATGGAAGTATTATAAAATATCCAAATCAGAAAAGGCACAAGCAACCTTTTATATCGATACTGCTCATAGAGCTTCTTTAATGTACAGCTTTGCTTCGATTCTTTTATTTGTACTAGCTCAGTACAGTGCATTTAGTGAAACAGTGAATGCATGGTCTGCTTTATCTGCATTGAGTTTTTTTGCGTTTGCTATATCGACATACATCCTTCATGGGATATTAGAGGATACAGATAACCAATTTCAAAAACCTTACCGATTAGGAAAAATCCCTTTACCAGGATTTTTAGTTCATGGATCAATGTTTTTTCTAATTCTGGGAGAACTAGGTGGGTCTTCCATTTTGTTTGTAGGAACTATGCTTACAATTTGGTAAAGATGTTGTACTTTTTCTTTTGTCTGGCGTAAATAGAAAATTACATTTATTGTTATATTATGTGCCTATAGTTATTTTGTTATCAAATGGATGAGTTTGAGATTTTCTGGAGAAGAATGGGATAGGTATTTCCTATATAAATAAATAATGAAATTTAATACGATAATATTTCGTATTACGCTATATGTTATTCTTTTGATTTTTCTTTTTATTCTTACAGGTTGTTCATCTACAGAATCTGAAGAAAAGGAAAAATGTGGTCAAAAAATCTAATTGAGATCCAATTGAACCCCTTTCTATCTATTGAGAGACGTAAAAACAAAGAGGAAGAAGAAGTCAAAGATGGCAGAATTCTTGGGTGGTATCTTTTAGATCAATATATAAAGAGATACAATACACCTGAGTAATTTTCTAAAAAAATCTTGACAATCCTAAATGCCATACCATATATATGGTATGAACCCTATGACGTACAAAGCAACTTACACACTAGATAAAAATTCAATAGAAACGATTGAATATTTATCAAATTATTGGAGCACATCAAAAGCAGAAGTGATTAGGCGGTGTGTTCGATACCAAATGGATGTGTTGATGCATAGATTCGATCCAAATTCGGTTTTAGAGAGTTTAGAGAAGGATCCAAGCCTTAGAATTCCTACCCAAGAAATAGAGAATTGGATGGAAGACTTGAGATTTTCTAGAGAAGATTGGGATCAAAGATGAAGAGTATGCATCTTGATACAAATGTATTGATCTTGACTTTTGGGGAAAGTTCAAAGATTCGAAAAGAATTAGAGATCCAGCTAGCCAAAGGATACCAACTTTACATAAGTGCTTTCGTCTGGCATGAATTTGTATCAGGTCCCATCGCGGAAATTCAAAAACAGTATGCCATGTCCTTAGTTGAAGAACGGATTGTTCCCTTAGATAAAGAAATAGCCGAATTAGGAGCTCAACTATACAATTCATCAGGCAGAAAAAGAGGTTCCCGTCCAGATTGTTTGATTGCCGCAACAGCTATTTGTTCTGGTGGAAAACTTTTTACTCAAAATCCTAACGACTTTCAATCATTCCTAAATTCAGGTTTGGAGTTACACTCTGTGATACAAAAT
>CANGZW010000096.1 GCA_947458405.1 Leptospiraceae bacterium | reverse complement strand
TTTCTATCCCTATAATTTAATCCGTTTAAAGAAGATTCCCCGAGTCCGAAATATAAATTGTTCGGGTTTCTATCATATACTAGATTTCCCCTGACTCTCCATTGGCTATCCAAGAAATAAGGAGCGTCAAAATTCAACTCATGATATTGTGCCTTTTTAGTTGTATTGGATAGATTTAAAAAAATCCTTTGTCTATAAGGTGTGTAAGCAAAAAAAGGATCATCCTTTTTCCCATTGTTAAACAAAAAAAGCCTACCCCCAAAACCGGAGCCATTGTTCGGATCACTAAAAGGTCCACCAATTCCCGTTGGAAACCATCCCTCTTTTTTCTTAGATAATTCATCATCAGAAATTCTTTTTTGTTCTGATATAGGAAAGGGGAGCCTTCCAACCGCATCTTCTACACTTAGTTTGTTTTTACCCGCCGCTTCCCCCACTGTTTGCTGGGAAAGGAGCACCGGGGCAAACAATAGAAATGAACCTGCAGTTAAGTACAAAATTCTTTTGTTCATAATAGTTTCTTCTGTATGGTCAGGATTTTCTTTCTCGAGAAGGAAAGAATTCGTTAGAATATAAGAGATATTTAATGCTTGTCAATCGAAAATGTTGATTTTAATAAATATTTTTAATTCTTTGGTTAAAAAAATTGAATTTTTACTCCTAGAATGAATTTCGATCTTTGTCCCCATTTGGATTTTTGAGGATCATTAGTACAAATTATAAAAAATTAATTAACTCAAACCGAATTTTTTTGTATCACGTGTAATAAAAGAATCCAGAGTCCGGCAATATTTCTCAAAAAAGAAATCTCTCTGCAGAGAAAGGAGTCTGGAAAGGTAAATCTTCCAAAATTTTATTACTCTTCCTTGAGGGGAAAAAGACCAGAAACATTTGATACTTCTAAATAAAAAGTAACCCTTCTCCTTAGATTTCTTGACTAAAACAACTTTGTATTAAAATTTTAAGGATATGCAACCATTTATCCCCCCACAATTTAATTTAGCCCTCAACTGGACTGCTGATTTAATACTACCGAGTCTTTTTAAAATAGTTCACAATATATCAGAAGTGATCATATCCGAAGAAGACAAAGAAATGATTAGAAAATTGAACAAGGATAGAATTTTATTTTTTACAAATCACCCCAGTACTGCGGAGCCACCTATCGCTTTTCATGTGGGAAATGTAATGGGAACAAGATTCAAATATATGGCCTCCCGTCAGGTTTTTGATTGGGCTTTTGGTATGATAGGCAAAATGATTTCTAATATAGGTGCCTTCTCCGTCATAGCTGGAGTGAATGACAGAGAATCTTTAAAAACTGCCCGTTCCATCCTCACAGAAAAAGGAGGAAAACTTGTACTTTTTCCAGAAGGGGAACCAACCAGTGGGGAAAATGACAGCCTAATGCCATTTCAGGATGGAATCGCCGCTCTAAGTTTTTGGGCACTTGAAGATGCAAAAAAAATAGATCCCAATGCGGACATTACCCTTCTCCCCGGATTTATAAAATATGTTATTTCAGCAGATAAAGAAGAAATTCTCGAAGATCTCGACAGAAGCGCCAGAAGGATGGAAGCCAGATATTCCATTCAACCGGGAAATAAAAATATTCTCCGTAGATTTATGACCTTGGGGAAATATATTTTACTCGAAGCGGAAGAGGAATATGGGATTAAGGATGGGGATGCCCACGATTTTGATTATCGAATTGGGAGAGTTCGGCATGCTATTCTCGATAATATTGCGGATAAATTAAAACCGGTTAATTATAAAAAAGAGGATGATGCTATTCACAAACTCCGCCTACTTTTTGCTATGATTGAGATGATTTCTATTGATTATCCCGATCCAAAATTACCCAAACTGAGTCAATCCGAGATCGATTTTTATAAGAGGGAGGCTGTGAAGGCTTATGATTTTATAATCATCAAAAGGGATTATCTATTAAGTTATCCATCACCGGAAAGATTTTATGAATGGGTTTCAAGATTTGAGTCCTATTTATTTGGAGATAACCCAAGAGCCTTAGGTGGAGTAGCAAGTCATTTGCCAAGAAAAGCATATGTATACTTTGCAAAGCCATACTCTTTGAATAGTTTTTACCCAATGTACAAAAAAAATAAAAAAGAAGGAATTCATTCGGTACTACAAAAGTTAAGAAATGACTTACAAAATATGCTTGATACTTCTATGAAATTAAGTCAACCTTTAGTTGCACCCCATGATATAGGCGAATGAACAATTTAGGAATTTTATTAATAATCTTTGGGGTGATCTTGACTTTTTTTGGGATTATAGTATATTTTAATATTAATTTTCCAATCCCCGGAAATTTACCCGGAGATATAAAAATCAAAGGTGACAATTATTCCTTTTATTTCCCTATTACATCTTCAATTATCCTTAGTATTGTAATGAGTTTAATATTTTATTTTTTCAATCGATAATTAAATCGCTCAATTTTAAATATATGTACAATAATTATTTTTATAAAAAACTATTTATTATTGTATTTTTATTTATTAATTTAACTTTTTTAAGTTCGCAAGAAAAAAAAACTATAGATGTTATTGGTATTAATAAAACAAATTCAGTTTCTGGAGTAAAAAATGACCCTGCAGGTTTTACTGAAACAATTAAAACTGAAGATTTTAAAGGCCGTTATACAAATCTCACTGATATTTTAGAAAGAGAAGCCGGTGTGAGAGTTCGAAAATTTGGTGGTCTTGGTTCTTACTCTACTTTATCTATTAGGGGATCAAATTCAAATCAGGTTAGAATGTATATCGATGGAATTCCTCTAAATAATTCACAAGGGGGAGAAGTAAATCTTTCGGATTTAGGATTTGATAATTTAGAAAAAATTGAAATATATAAAAGTGGACTCTCAGGTGGATTTAGTAATACAAGTATAGGTGGAACTGTCAATTTAGTAACTAACAAATCAGAGTTTAAAAAAGTTACAAGGGTAAATACGGGAGGGGGAAGTTTTAATACTTATAAAATTAGTGGTTTTCACTCTGATTTTACAGAAAAAACTAGGTATTCATTTTTTGTTCAAAAGGAGAAGTCCGATCAAAATTTTATATTTAAAACAGATAATGGTACTCCGGTTATCAATAACTATGATGATAAGGATATCAGAAGAAAAAATGCTTTTTTTGATAGATATAATTTTACATCAAAATTTGGAATTGATTTTAAATCCACAACCTTGAATTTTTTGAATGATTTTAATTATCGAAAAAATGGAATACCCGGACCCGCTTCAAATCAAAATGAAAAAGTGGAAAGAGAATATATACGTAATACAACAGGCATTTCAAGTAATACTAAATCTTTCCTTATAGATAATTTATCCTTAGATACTAGAATGTTTTACACTGGGGAGAGAGATCATCTTTTCGATCCACTCCAAGAGTTTTCATCGGGCACTCCAAATTCTAAGGCAAATATGCAAAATTACGGACTTCATATTTTACCGGGCTTATCTTTGCTTAATTACAATCAAATTTTTAAATTTTTAATTGCTAATGAAAATGAAACCTTTATACGTGACAAAAGAAATAAACTAGATGAAATAACAGATAAATCTACCAAAAAATTTAGAAATCATACAACTCTTCAAATTCAAGATGAAATTAGACTATTTGATAAAAAAATAATAATAATTCCCGTAATACAAAAAGAAATATTTATAGATAGATTTAATGAAATACGAACATATACTGATACCTTAAATTCAATTTACACTGATTATAAATTGCCCTCTAATTTCAAAAAGACTGAATTTTTAAACAAAAGAGTGGGAATTATTTTTAATATCTTTAATAATAATGATTTTATATATTCAATCAAATCCAATTATTCCACCGAAAATAGAATTCCTTTATTTTCTGAACTTTTTGGAGAACGTGGGTCAATCATAGGTAATACAACTTTAAAACCTGAAAAAAGTCAAAATATTGATTTTGGTTTTGTAACAGAATATAAGGGTTTAGATCATAAATTTTCTACAACGGTAAGTATCTTTCATAAGAAAATAGAAGATATGATATTATTTATTCCTAATTCTCAATTTTCTCTAAAACCTGAAAATATCGATTCTGCGGATATCAAAGGAATAGAATTAATTTCCAAATATTATTACAAAGATAAATGGAAACTTCTTTCAAATTACACCTACCAAAGGGCAATAAATACATCAGACATTAGCTATGTAAAAGGAAAATTTTTACCATTGAGACCCTTGCATGAATGGAATGGATCTGTAATTTATAAATTTCCTAAGGTAGAAATTGGAGGGGAAGTTACTTTCATAGGGGCTACATTTAGGGATAGAACAAATGAGTATGTAAACTACCAACAAGCACGTTGGATATACAATTTATTTTTAAACTATGAATTAATAAAGGATACAGAAAAAAATAAAGAACTACTCTTAGGTATAGAAATCAAAAATATACTTAATTATAGAACATATGATATTATAGGATATCCCCTACCGGGAAGATCTATTTATTTTACCTTGAGTGCTGTATTTTAATTGAATACGACATCTTCATTTCTAAGTTTAGTATCTTCTCGGGATGGATTTCTATTTTCAGGATAGTCCGTTGAAAAATGCAAACCTCTACTTTCTTTTCTGAGAAGTGCAGAGTTAATAATTAATTGTGCTACCTGAGTTAAGTTTCTCAATTCCAAAAGTTGGTTTGTGATAATGGTTCTATTGTAATAATCGCGAACTTCTTCTTCTATTAAAGAGATTCTTCGTTTAGCTCTTTCGAGACGTAAATTACTTCTCACAATTCCCACATAGTCACTCATAATAGTTTTAATTTCATATAGATCATGGGAAATTAAAACCCATTCTTCCGTATTCTTCAACCCTTCCTTGTCCCACAAGGGAACATCTTCATGTTCTTTTGTAAATTGAGTGAATTCTATATTTTCTGAAATATTTTCTGCTATTCTGTGTGCAAAAACTAGCCCTTCTAATAAACTATTGGATGCCAATCGATTTCCACCATGAACTCCTGTGGAGGCAACTTCCCCGACACAATACAAGTTTTTAATATTTGTCCTACCATAAACATCAGTCTCCACACCACCACACATATAATGAGCAGTGGGTACTACAGGAATGGGTTCTTCTGTAATATCAATCCCCAATGATTTACATTTCTCATAGATAGATGGAAAATGTTTAATTATTTCTGGTTTAATTAAATGTGTTACATCAAGTAATACATGTGTATTCCCTGTTTTTTTAAGCTCATTATCAATTGCCCGTGCTACAATATCCCGGGGGGCAAGATCAGCCATGGAGTGATACTCTTTCATAAATGGTTCCCCATTTAATCTTCGCAAGATTCCGCCCTTTCCACGCACTGCCTCGGAGATCAAAAATGAATTTCCTTTTTCGTGATATAGTGATGTAGGATGAAATTGATAAAATTCCATATTTTTAATGATTGCACCAGCTCTATAACAACTGGCAATTCCATCTCCTGTTGCAATGTCAGGATTTGTAGTATGGAGATAAACCTGACCCGCACCACCAGTGGCTACAATCGTTGCCTTGGCTAAAAATGGTCTCACTTCCCCTTTTTTTGAATCTAAAACATAGGCTCCAAAACAAATATTTTCTCTATTTTTGATATTTTTTATATGATGGGGGGTAATTAAATCTACACAATTGTGATGCTCTAAAATTTTAATGTTTGAAATTGATTTTACATAGGATAGCAGAGTAGATTCAATTTCCCTACCTGTTCTGTCATACGCATGAACGATTCTTTTTTCTCTGTGACCCCCTTCTAAACCCAGATCAAGATTTCCATCCTGGTCTTTTGTAAAGGGTACTCCTAAATCTAATAACTCCTGCACGCACTTTGGACCTTCCTCAACTAAAATACGAGTGGAATGTATGTCGCATAAACCTGCACCCGCTTCAATGGTATCCTTGAAATGTTTGTCGGGATCATCAGTTTTGGAAAAAACGGAGGCAATTCCCCCCTGTGCATAATTTGTATTGGATTCAAAATCAAATTTTTTGGTGATAATGGTTACCTCTCCCAAACGAGAAAGCTTATAGGCAGCAGTTAATCCTGCCACCCCACTTCCGATGACCAAAAAATCTGTTTTGATAGCACCTATCAATTTATTTTAATTGAATAAATGCATTAATGTAATCAATAGAGCGCAAGAGCTGATAGTCCGGCTTGATCGGACCCTCTTTGGATTGTTCGATTAATTTTTCTGCTTTTCCATTTTCTTTGACCCAATCTTTAAGAGCTGGAATATTAAAGTAATCCTTAGGTTTGGCTTCCGAAGGAATTTTAGGTAAATGATGCCACATATTTTCTTCTCTGTACTGGAAGGGAAAGCTACCATCCTCTTCTGCAGAAACTTCGATATCCGGCTCAACTCCGACGACCTGAATTGTCTTTCCGGAGGGAGAGTAGTACCTGGATTGCGTAATTTTTAGGACATAGTCATTATTGTGGGGAAGATCCATCAATTTTTGAACTGTTGCTTTCCCGAATGTTCTCTCTCCCAAAAGTAGTCCCCTACCATGATCTTTAATAGCACTGGCTACAATTTCACTAGCAGATGCAGACTTAGCATTTATCAACACAACCAGTGGCAAATCAGTTAGGTCTTTTTCTTTTGCCCTTTGCTCTTCCATCCCACCCCTATCAGGGCTTCTGGTACTGACGATTACACCATTAGTTATAAACATATCACTGATATCCACTGCTAGATCCAAGTATCCACCAGCATTGTTTCTTAGATCCAATACAAGACCTTTCAGTTTGATATTTTTCTTTTTAGCTTCCTCTTCGAGTCTTCTAAAGTGGGTAACAATGTCTTTTTCAGAGGATTCTGTATTTGATCTTACAAATCCGGATAATTTAATATAAGCAATATGCTCACTTTCTTTAAGTAAACGGGACTGTACATTTTTAATCTCGATTGTATCTCTTACAACTTTTATCTCAAAAGCCTTAGGCTGACCGGTTCTCTTAATTAACAAAGTAACCTTTGTACCTTTCTTACCTTTGATACGTCTTACAACTTTTTCTAAATTTAAGCCCTTTGTAGATTTACCATCTACGGCAAGTATGACATCCCCTGCCCTAACCCCCGCTTTAACTGCGGGTCTATCTTCTAGGGGATTTTCTACAATTACTTCTCTAGTTCCACCACCACTCAGGATAGCCCCAATCCCTTCAAAGCTACCATCCTGTATCTTAGCCATAGATTCTTCCCAGGCTTCTTTTAAGAAAACATTGGAATGCGGATCAAGTGAGTTTAAGTAACCATTTGCGGCACTCAACCAAGAATCTTTCATCCCGTACTCTTCTTTTTGGGAATCATCTTCCTCTACTTCTTCGATCATTTCTTTGATAGGGGATATTTTGTACTTATTTATATTTTCTGTGATAAAAGTCATTACCCGATCAAATTCTTTTCGGGAAAATTTGGTTTCTTCCCATCTTGCAGTGAGGATAGCTTTTCGGGCTTTTTCTTTCTCTATGAGCTTTTTTAAGTCATCATTTCCCATCTTAGGTTTTTGGGAGTCGACTTTCAATCTAGCCTTTCGAATTTCATCCACCTTCTTATAGTCAGGTTCAAAAATGATAAAAGAATCTCCCGGAGATAATTTAAAAGTCTTACCGGGCATTATGTCGTCTTTGTCTTCAAATTTATCACGTTCATTGTAGTACGATTCAGGATAAAGATAGAGCGAATTAGGCAAGCTCATCATTGCAAATACTGCTGCATCAGTGTAGGCACGATCAATGTCTATGGTTTTATCTATGTAGTGCCTTTCTACCGCCTTAATAACTTCATTAAAATCTTCGGGACCAAATTTAGTAACACGTTTCTTGCCGGAAGGCTCACAATTTAAGGTTGCGGAAAGAGCAATTATTAGTGAGAATAATATGGATAGGAATGCTTTATTTTTTTTCAAAATTTGACTCTCTTCTCTTCTCTGAATTCTTTTTTACGTTAATTATTGATAGTATAATGTCAAGAATTTCGGCTTTTTATAATCGATAGAACAGAAAAAAGAAAACTTATAAAAAACCTTTTAAAATTTATAGTCAATTCTCACTCAAGGACTTAAAAAATATTTAAAAAGGTTTGAAAATATGGATAAATAAATACTCCGAATAACCCCATACCAAAACCAATGATCCATCCTCCAATGACATCACTTAAAAAATGATGAAGGGTAAACATTCTCCCTACTCCTGCAAAAAGGGAGATAAGTAAAAAAAAGGGAGAAATCTTAAAAATAAAGACCAATAATATCATCGCTATCATTGAATTTGCAGCATGAGCGGAGGGAAAGGAATGGTTTAAATCTGGATGATTATTTTCTTTGCCTAAAATTTTCAAAGAGGGTCTTTTCCGGGATATTCTTTTTTTGATGATAAGCACAATTCTATCGTTTATAAAAGCAAGAATTGAAATATAAAGAATTGGATGTAGAAATTCTCCTACATTTGAATTGTATAAAAAAATTAAGGTTATAACAATAAAGATCTCCCCCCGATTGACTCTAGATAAAAGAAAATCTAGGGATGGATTTTTAATTTTAACATGGATATATTCTGCTATGAGAATATCCCATTTTTCAAAAAATGAAATCAAATTCCTAACACTTTTTTCAACTCATTTATAAGCTGACTTTTTAAAATAATTATTTGACTGGATTCTTTTAGATCTTTAAGTACTACACTATTATTTTTTATCTCATCTTCTCCCAAAACCAGTAAATATCTGTATCCTTTTTTTTCGGCTAAAGAAATTTGCTTGCCCAATTTTTGATTACCATCCAGACTTATTTCAGTATCAATTCCTTCTTTTCTTAATTCACGGGCTAATAATAATGTATCTGAAAGTAATGAATTATTCATTAAAGTGAGATACACTGAGGATTCTCTTTTAAATTCAGGAATTAGCTTGTGAGTTTTTAAGAAGTTTTCCAGTGTTACATCCCCCAATCCAAACCCAATTCCTGATAGTTCTTCATTTGAAAATAATCCAATTAAATTATCATATCTTCCCCCTCCATAGAGTGAACGCTTATTTTCTTTATTTGTATCAAAAATTTCAAAAATAAAACCGGTATAATAATCAAAACCCCTAATAATAGAAGGGTCAAACTCAACTGATTCAGAAATTTCTAAGATTTTAATTTTATCATAAAACTCTTGAATATATCGAACTGATTCTTCATTGATGCCGGGAATTTGTAGTACAGTATCAACATCTGAATTTAAGTATTGATAAATGAGAGTAAGTTGTTCATTAGGATTTTGTAATAATTCAAGAAGTGATGATTCAAATTCAGATTGTGTGATTTTATTTTTTTTATCTAAAATTTTTGCAACTGCCTCTTCTTTTTCTGATCCAAGAGAAAGGGTATTTCTCAAAAATGAGGAGAGGATTCCCCTATGTGAAAATTTAACACGAAAGGAATCCTTAGGTGCATTAAAGGCAAAAAGAATATCACAGGCAAGACTGATTATTTCAATTTCAGCAGTCACAGAATTCACCCCAAAAATATCCACATTTAATTGCCAGTGCTCTCTCAATCTTCCATGCCCCGGTGCTTCATATCTCCAAAGATTAGGAATGGAAAACCAACGTATAGGTCGGGGAAGATCACGAGCCCTAGCTGCAACCATTCTGGCAAGTGTGGGTGTCATTTCGGGGCGAATGGCAACATGTCTCTCTCCTTTATCAATAAAATCATAGAGCTGTTTATCAACGATTTCCTGACCGCTCTTTGCTTTGTAGATATCTAAGGATTCTAATATTGGACCATCGTACTCCCTATAACCATAAGAAATTACAACTTTTTTCATGGTTTCAAACATCCAATTTCGAAACTGCATATCCTCAGGATAAAAGTCTCTGGTTCCTTTGTAATTTGCGGTGGATAATTTTTTATCTGCCAAGTTGAAGTTCCTTAAAAAAATAGCTTTTTTTTCTAGGTTTTCTCCAGTCTTATTCCTTGCAACCAAAGAAGAAAATAGGAATTCATGAAAATAAATTGAATTGCTAATGTTTTTTAATTTGTTTTTGATAATTTAAAAAAAATATGATTAAATAATAATTTATTTTAATCGGGTAGTACTATTACAAACTCTGTACGCCCTTTTGTACTCTCAAAATATATCTTACCCCTTAGTTCATGGATAATTTTCTTAGTGACATACAATCCCAATCCGATTCCTTCACCCAAAGCCTTTGTAGTATAAAAAGGAGTGAAAATGTTCCGTTTGATAATAATTTAGCGGAAAGAGCACTGAGAATGTTCAAAGTTAAGAATAAAATATCTGGGTGTTTTAGGAATTCTCAGGGTGGAGAATTTTTTTGTAGATTACGTTCCTTTATTGATACATGCAAGAAACAGAAGCTTCCAATATTAGATTCAATTCTCTATGTACTTAACTTTGGTTCGTTTCAGTTTGTAAGATAAGTTTTTTAAGTAACTACAAAGTACTACAATACCTTGGAGAATTAGAGAGCAGAGCGAACGTTCGGGTTTCTCTTCTTTTTTGGTTACTTTTTTCTGCTCTTTACATAAAGAGAAGAAAAAAGTAACAGAGAGATTTGAGATTAAAGAAGAATTTTAATTAAATAAAAATTAGTTTTTTGAGTTATTGGCAAACTCGCTGAGTAGATACAATATTTTTGCCTAATTAATTATTAAATATTCTTACAAATATTTTTTACAAATTTGTTACTACTGATTTATACTATTTCTATTTTTTTATATATTTTAGTAAATTCTAAAATATCTATACTAAAGAAAGTTTATATTATTTTTTCATATAAAATTTCTTTTCAACCAATGAGAGTTTTTCAATAGCGTATCTCAACATAGTTCTGGGCATCGTTAAATAATATTTATTTAGAAAATCAAGTAATATCTTTTTATCTTTTTTACCTATTTCACGAAGCATCCAACCTACTGCTTTGTGAATAAGATCATGAGGGTGATTAATCAAAATTTGAGAGATGGATATTGTATCATTGAATTGATTATTTTTTATAAAATATAAAGTACTGATTATTGAAATACGATTTTCCCAAAGATTTTTAGACTCTGCAAATTTATATAAAATTGATTTATCTTTGTCTATTAAATGAGGACCCAATATCTTATAAGCTGTGGAATCAACCAAATCCCAGTTGTTAACCCCTTTTAAATTTTTTATATAATAATTGACTAATTTTTCTTTTTCGAGTGGTTCAGTTTCTTTTTCATACTTTAATACTAGTATATTTAGACCAATAAATCTTATCTCATGATATTTATGGTTAATTAGGTATTCTAACTTTTGATATTCAATTTTATCATAATATTTTTTAACTATTACCCTGGACTGAGGAACAGTTACTCCCAAAAATAAATCTCCCTCTGAATACTCTCCCTTTTGGGTCTTAAAAAATTTAGTCAGAATTAGAGATTTATCTTGGTTTCTTAAAGAGTAGATTTCTTTTTCAATTTCTTTTTCAATCATTATAATCCTTTAAATAGCAATTAACTTTGAATTTTATTCAGTTCTATTAGGTTTTAACCCCTCTTCTAGATGTCATAATCCATTTTTTTATTTTGATTTATTAAATAAATAATGAAAATAGGAAACAATAATATGTCAAGTTCATGATTTAAATAGTACTTGATAAATTATAAGTTTTTCCCAATCTATCCATATAGGTAAAGGAAAAATTAGATTTTTTTGATTCATTAAAATCTAGATAAAATGAAATTTTTAATTCAATCGATAGATAATCTCTCAAGTCCAATTCAATATTTAAAATCGAAGATTTTAAATTTAAATACCGGTATTATTTTATTTTCTGGAGAGATGGGATCTGGAAAGACGACGTTTATAAGAAAATTTATTGAATCTTATAATACTGATTTAATTGCAAACTCACCAACTTATAATATTATGAATCAATATAAAATTTCTGAAACTTTGATTTTTTATCACTTTGATTTATTTAGAATTAAATCCTCAATACTCTCAGGGGATCATGAGTTTGATGATATATGGGGAAAAATGGGAATTTCTTTAATAGAATGGGGAGAATTTGCTGTGGATTATTTTCCATATATCACTTCAACAGTTAGTATTACGGTTGATAATCTTTCTAGAACCATTGAAATTATATGAATAACTTAAATTATATACTATACATAGATACTGTCAATGCCTGGACTATATGCGAACTTTATTCTTTTGATTCAAACAAATTATATAAATTAAATTCCTTTAGAGAAAAACTCCCTAAAGAAGCTGGTGTTAGACTTTCAATGGAAGTTAAGAAAATATTAGATTTTTCTAATATTTTAAAGCCTGATTTAATTTTGGTAAGTAATGGCCCGGGATCATTTACAGGAATACGAATTGGAGTATCTTTTGCTAGAGGTTTAAGTCAGGGATTTGAAGTACCATGTATTGGAATTAATACAATTGAATTATATACTTATTATTATTATACTAAATTTAATAAAGTAGCGAATATTTTTTTAGATGGAAGAATGAAAAAAGTATATGCAGGCTCTTATAATGAGAAAGGATTTTCAGGTGCATTTGATTTATCTTTAGAGTCAGCTTTAGAAACCTTTAAAGGAAATAATTCAATTAATATTACAGACATGAAACTTGATGGATTTATTGATATTAATGATGATTATCCCGATTCGTATAATTTTATATTAAAAAATATTAATAAATATATCACGTTAGACTATAAAGATAATAATTATAAAAATTTAATGCCGAATTATATTCGCGGTACTTATGTGGATGGAAAATAAAAATGAAAAAAGATAACTTTATTAAACTGTATGAATATTTAGTTTTAAATTCAGGGAATGATATAAGTCTCAAGGATTTATTAGAAAAGTTTTCAACAAAAAAATCTGATAAAAAGAAAAAAGAAAGAGCTGAGTTTCAATCAAATAAGTTTCAATCTATTTTAGAATTCTTAGGACTTCTTGAAAATGAAGGATTGGTAAGTATTACTAAAAAAACTATCTCCATTTCTAGACCCTTACATTTGATAGGTAAGATTTCTCTTTCAAAACGTGGGGACGGATTTGTAAAACTTAAATCTGGATCAGAAATGTTTGTTCCCTCAGAATTAACAGGAGGGGCTATCTCTGGTGACAAAGTTGAGATAATACCTATTCGTGTAGGTAAAAAAGATAGACTAGAAGGAGAAGTTAGGGAGATCACTTCAAGAGGTAGAAATCTATATAGAATGAGAATTGATGAAGCTGATGGTAATTATTTTTATGGAAAACTTTTGGATATGCAGGGCGAAATTAAAGAAGGGGCACTTCGAAAAAAATCTCTTCTCCAGGATGTAATTAAATCAATAAAACCTGAAGATATCATTGTAATAAAATTAAAAGATAACTCTTATTATGATAATAATATTTATGAAGTTAGTTTTGTGAAATTCGAAAGTGGTTCCACTAAAGATAAAGA
>CANGZW010000095.1 GCA_947458405.1 Leptospiraceae bacterium | reverse complement strand
GAGATTACGGAATTTCTTGGACTATTCATAGCGGCTATCGAAACATATTCCTCGTAACCCCTTAAGGCATATTCAAGTTCTTCCTTAGGTAGATCGACTAATGCCATTTTACCACCCTTAGCAGTTTGAATTAATCTACCTCTATTATACACTACAAGCAACGCCTCTTCTAATGTTAGTGCTCCAGACATATACGCAGCTGCCACTTCACCTAAACTATGACCAATCACAACATCTGGAATAACTCCCCAAGAGCGCCATAATTCTGCTAGGGAGACTTGCAAAGAAAATATCACAGGTTGAATAACTTCGATTTCATTCATCCTGTTTCCACTGCCAATTAGTTGCTCTATCAATGACCAGTTTGCATATTCTCTCAGTATTTCATCGCATCTTTCTAAGGTTCTTTTAAATACATGCTCTGAAGAGAGTAGATTTGGATTTAACGGCCAAAATTTAGGACCTTGTCCTGAAAAGACGAAGATTAACTTTTTTTTACCGGGTTCTTTAATACCGACCTGTAATCCTTGTAAGCTTTCTCCATTTCTAAAACCTTCCAATTTTTCAATAAAATCTTCAGTTCCATTTCCAACTATAGTCAATCTATGATCGTGATGTTCTCTTCTTACAGCCGCTGTATAACACATGCTATAAAAATCTTTTATATTATTTTTCGATAAATAATTTATAAATGAATATGCTTGTAAATTAAGAGATTCTGAGCTTTTCGCGGAGAGCACTAATAAATTAGAATTATTTGTTTCTTCTATTTCTTTTTTACCACCAACCAGTCTTTGCAATTCCTCAGGTAGATTAAGATTCTGGATTTCTCCAGGAAATAATTTAGAAAAATTTATTTTGTGACCATGAGTATATAGAACTCCAGCTGATTCAATTAAAACATTCCTTTCTTCTTCTCGCCTCATAGATTGTAAGACAGCACCGCTCTTGTTCCAAAATTTTAAACTTTGCTCTACTGAATGAGCTAAAACGGGATGGGGACTTAATTCTAAAAAATCAGCATATCCTTCATTTAATAGCAATTCAATTGCTTGTGAAAATTGAACCGTTTCTCTAAGATTACGAACCCAATACCCAGATCCCAATTGTCTACCATCTAAATAAGAAGCTGTTACTGTTGAGAAGAAAGGTAGAGTATTTTTTTCAGGTTTTATATCTTTTAAAAGTTCAAAAAGTTCCTTTTTCAGTTCATCCATTTGTGAACTATGAGAAGCAAATTCTACTTTTACTAGAGCTGCATAGATATTCTTAAGTTGAAGTTTTTCTACTATTTCTTCGACCTTAGATGATTCACCTGAAATTACTGTTGAATTGGGGCTATTGCAAGAAGCAACGGATACAGTACTACTGTATTCTAAAAGGAATTTTTCAACTTCCATTTTATTTAATTCAACGACGGCCATTTTCCCTTTACCGGATGTTCGTTTTGCTAATTTGCTTCTATAGCAAATTACTTTTGCAGCATCTTCTAAGTTCAGAATTTCAGCAACGTGTGCTGCTGCAACTTCACCCATACTATGACCAATCACAACATCCGGTAATACACCCCAGGATTTCCAAAGTTCAAATAAAGATACTTGAATAGAAAAAATAATTGGCTGGACAAGCTTAACATCTTTCAAATTAGAATTTTGCTTTATTGAGACTAACTCGTCTATGACTGACCAGCCTTCTAGCTTTTTTATAATATTATCACATTGCGTCAATTTTGATAAAAAGACAGGTTCAGTCCTCATTAACTCTATACCCATGCCTAACCACTGAGAGCCCTGGCCTGGAAAGTATGCTGCTAATTTTCTTTTTTCTTTTTCTGAGGAAATTGCCACCCCGGGCAAATTACTATTTTTTAGGAAGGCAGAAAGTTGTTTTATCAATTCTGCTTTTGAATGAAATGTAAAACATAACTTTTCAATCCCATCTTTCAATTGAACGGAAAAATTATATGCTAAGTCTTTAATGGAAATTTGATTTTCAACATCACTTTCCAAATAGCTTAACAATTTCGTTGAGATTTCCTTCAGTTCTTCAGAAGAATTTCCTGCTAAAGGTAAAACAAAGTTGTTGGAAGTTTTGTATTCTTCTAAAATTACATGACAATTAGTTCCTCCAAATCCAAAAGAACTTACCCCTGCAATGAAAGGACTTTCATACGGCCAATCTGATAATTTAGTTTGCACTTTCATTTTCATTTCTTGAAATTGAATATTTGGATTTGGAGATTCAAAGTTTAAACTAGGTGGAATTTTTTTATTTTTAATAGAAAGTATGGCTTTTATGACACCGGCGACACCTGCTGCAGCTTCTAAATGCCCTATATTCGTTTTTACGGATCCAATAAGTAAGGGTTTAGATGGATCGCGTTCTGCACCTAAAATTGCACCAAGTGCGTTTGCCTCGATTGGATCTCCTAATTGGGTACCGGTTCCGTGGGTTTCTACATAATGGACTGCTGTAGGCTCTATTCCTGCATTTGAACATGCTAACGTAAGGACTTCTCTTTGAGCTTGAGGATTTGGTGCTGTTAGACCATTGCTATAACCATCATTGTTTACAGCACTTCCCTTTACGATGCAATAGATAGGGTTTCCATCTTTTAAGGCTTTCGATAGAGGTTTTAATACTAGTAAACCAGCACCTTCTCCTCTAACGTAGCCATTTGCTCTAGCATCAAAAGCCTTGGATTGTCCGTCTTTTGCCATTGCCCCAAATTTAGACATAGCGACAGTACTATCAGGTGAAGTGATAAGATTAATTCCACCTACTAATGCCATATCTGATTCACCAGCTCTAATGCTTTGTGCCGCTAAGTGAATAGTTACTAAAGATGACGAGCATGCAGAATCAATAGCCATACTGGGACCCTGGAGACCTAAATAGTAGGAAATCCTATTTGGTACAATGCTAAAGTGTGAACCGGTTGCATAATGTTGTTCAATGTAAGCAGTTTCTATTTTTTCCCTTGAACTTCTATGCAGAAGCGTAGCGTAATCATTCCAGATAACGCCCATATAAACACCAGTCCGGGATCCAATTAAAGTTGAAGGAATAATGCCGGCATTTTCCAAGGCTTCCCAAGAAAGCTGCAATGCAATTCGTTGCTGTGGATCCATAAGAATGGCTTCTCTTGGAGATATTCCAAAAAACTCTGCATCAAATTTATCAATATGATCAAGAAACCCCCCATACCTGGTATTCATTTTACCCGGTGCCGAGAGATTATCATCAAAGTAATCGCTCAATTCCCATCTATCCCGGGGTACTTCAGAAATTGCATTCAATCCTTCTTGAAGCATTTTCCAGTATTCGTCTGGATTATTTGCTTTTGGGAAGCGACATGCGATCCCAATCACTGCAATGGGTTCTGAAAAATGGTCTCTTGATTCTGAGGCTTTTTTTATGAATTCTTCTTTCTTAGTGGGTGTTGTAGTTGGTTGATTGCCTATTATTGAAATTAAATAATTTGAGAATAGTTCAATAGTGGGATAATCCCAAACTGATGTTTGAGGTAATTTTTTTTTTATGACATTGGATAGATCGGATATTAGTTTCGTTGCCATAGCCGACTTAAGACCATAACGACTAAATCTTTCATTAACGTCAATGATGGACTTATCTATTTTTAATCTTTCCGACAATTGTAAGATAAGCCATGACTGAACAGATTCTTTATCTCTTAACTCTTGCATTTTTACCCCTCTCAGCATTTTCTTGAGTTATTACATTTGTAATAAATAATATCTTATAAATTCATTACAAACAAATAACTTATATTTTTGCTTCGTTCCCATTTAAAGTATATAAATTAATGCCAAGTGACCAACTTATTTTAATAAAAAAACTATTCAAAATTAGAAATGACGCAACTGCAAAAAGTCAGTTTTTGCAGTTGCGTTAGAAATTATCTCTCCTTAATCTCTATGATAGTAAGAAGATCAAAGTTCTCTTGAAACTCTTCTAGAGATCCAAAAGCATTCTCTTTTCCATCAATATAATAACTATTTTTAATCGTGATCTTTTCTCTAGAATACTTTTCACTCAGCTTAATAATTATCGTAACTTCATAATAATAATTATCATAACTTCTCAACGAAAAAAAGATTTTTCTAATTTTAAAAGTATTCTTAAAATTAGAAAAGAGTTTTTTGAGCCGAGAAGAGGTTAAACTTTTAGCGAATACAGATTTAGATAAATTCTAAAATCATTTAATAGAAAAGTTTAATGCTGGTGAATTAAAGATTGAAAAACAAAATCAGATTATTCAAGCTCAAGAATGTAAAATCATAGGACTCGAATCCCGACAAAATCAAAACAGTAAGAATAGCTATAATCCAAATTTCAATGATATTTTTAAGTAGGAGAGAGAGCATAAGACAATCGTAGGAAATGAGGGAGTCAGACGGGTCATGAAGGTAATAATCTAAAAGTTAATTCCAATCGAGGATACTATCAAACAGGAAATCATGGATAGTGATGTAGCCTGCTTAAAAGAGATGATTACGAGATCAGGAAAGAAAAATTTCTGAGCCCATGTCGCTGTAAATCCTGATTTTTCGCATTATAGTTTTCATAACAATAGAGGATTATTAATTCTATTTAATTTTGAATCCTATTAGACTAATATCATCTAGTTGAGGCTCATTCACTTTATACTCTTCAAATTTACTAATAAATTCCATCACCTGTCTATCCATGGAGTGGTGGTGATTGTCCAAAATTAACTTTTTAATTTGGCTTTTTCCAAAAGGAAAATTCTTAGTTCCACCAATCTGGCTTTCAAAACCATCAGATGTAATATAAAAGCTACTATTTGAATTGAGTTTTATCTGTTCAGTTTTATAATCAAAATTTAAATCTGATTTAAAGTATCCAATACTTTGTGAACTTCCTTTCTTGTATTCGACGTCTTTTCCATCACAATAAAAGAGACCTAGCTTGGCACCTGCAAAAAGTAGATTTTTAGTTTCATTATCATAATGACAAAGAACTGCATCTAATCCATGATAATATTCCTCTGACGTAACCCCTCTGTATAAATTTGTAATCAGAATTTGGTTTAAGTGTTTTAATATTAATCCCGGATCGTCATTGCAAATATTATCTACAATCCTCTCCAGTGCAGAATAAGCGGTAGTTGCAAGTAGGGCCCCCGGAACTCCATGGCCAGTGCAATCTAAGATTCCTAACAAAAACTTCTCTTCAAATCTTTTAAAGAAATAGATATCTCCTCCAACAATATCTTTTGGTCGCCAAATAATAAATGAATCTAAGTTTTCCTGTTCTTTAATAAGTTTTTTAGGAAGTAAGGAATCAATAATTGTTTTAGAGTAATAAATACTTTCTATTATCTGCGTATTTTGAAAATTAATTTGATCATTATTCGCTTTTAATGCCTCTTCCATTTTCCTGCGATCGGAAATGTCAAAACCTGAGCCAATCAAATAATCCATTCCATGCAAGTGAATGCTTCGAATAGAAAAATAAAAGGGAGTAACCGTTTGTTTTATGGATATAAAATTATATTCAATGAATGAGGCTCCATTTTTCTTTGCTTCCTTAAATTTCTCAATTAGTTCATCCTTGCTTACCTGATCGCAAAGGGAGAATACATTTAGCGATGCCATTTGCTCTTCTGTAGCTTCAGTATAAATTTTCATGTTGCTATTCCACATTACCAATTGGCCTTGGTTCATTGCCATGTAAAAGAGCCCCGGAAAAGCAGAAATTACTTCATTAGAAAAAGAAGATTCAGCTTTAATTCCTATTTCTAATTTCTTTTGTTTTGTTATGTCGGTATATAGGGAGACAATATGAAACTCATCCAAAAGGATAGCCTGAATCTTATAGTATTTATCTTTAGCTTTATTTTTAAATTCAAAAGTTTTACCTTTTCCTTTAATGGCACATTCAAATAAAACTTTTGAAAGATCAGGTTCATTAAAAGGGAATTCATTCGGCAGTTCAGTAAAAGGCAAATCGAGAACATCACTTGCCTTTATAGAAAACTCTTTTTCAAACTTTGGATTTACATTTATTAAAAAAAAACTGATTGGATTTTTTTGCTCATCAAAAATAAGTTTTCGTACGGAAACAGCAAAATCTAATTGATTAACTAAAATCGAAGACCATTCAGTTATCATTTTACTCGTTTAACCAGTTAACAGCATCCTCTTCACCTTCAAATAGATGAATTATGTCAGATTCTTGATTTTTTGCGGTGGATTGCCTAGCAGCAAATTTACTCAACGCGCTTGGAGATTGAATCCAAGCAAATTTTTTTAGACCAGCAGTAACCATTCGAGGAAACCAATCTTCAGCTACCCATTGAGCTGCTTCATTCCAAGGTCCTGTAACATTTCTATTATCATTTAACACCAATGTAGATTTTTTCTCGATTAACAGTTTTAACATTTCTTCGCAACCTTCTTTAACTGTTTTTTCAGAGGGAATATTTTTCCAATCAGTGTATACCCAATTATTCTCGTCATCCCAATGCACAAGACAATCGTCTTCTTCGTAAAATAAATCCATACAATACCTTCCAATGTTTATATTTTTTAACATCGATCTAAACATTGAAAATATAAATAATTTATTCATTTATTTAGTAAACAAAATTTCTAAGATCCCTACAAAAAACATTTTTATATTGAGAGGAACTTTGAAGATAAATCTCTACTTTTATTGATTCATTAGGAAGATCCAAAATTTCTCAGAAATATTAATCTGTACTAAAATCTCCCTTTGGGTACGATGTATCTTTAAAATTGAAAATATTTTAATTTATAAAAAACTAATCAAACCTCTTTTTCCCATGTTAAGGATCCAGATACCTCAATTCCCCCAATCAATAAATCTTTTACACTTAGTACTAAGTCTTTACCTATAAATTTAAAATATCTTACACTAATGCCTCCTTCCAAATTCGGAAAATGACTACCAATTACATGGTGTTTGATAATTCCATTTTCTTCTTCAATTTCTACATCTCCAAAGTATACTATCATACCATTCATTGCTTTTCGATATTCAGAATCGGTAGCTGCATTTGGATCCACGGAAGAAAATTTTGGTCTATCAAGATCTGTAATTATAACTGACATTTTGTCTTCGATATACATCAGTCTTCCAACAATATTCTTTCCCCAGGGATGAACTGTTTCGTTCGTTTTAGAGTTTTTTAAATCGGTTGTTACCAATTTCCAGCAACCTGCAAACCGTTTTAGTAAATTATTGACTTTCATTCTTCATCCTTCCATGAAAATTTACGGTAACCTTTATGAAGTTCTAGACACTGATCAAGCACAAAATTCAATCCGAAAATATATTTGGATGCAAGCATTATATTTTCTAAGATATCCCCAGTCCATTTAATCCTTGTTTTTGTATTTGATTTTTCTAAAGATTCTTGCCTATTTTGTGATCAACTTTTCCTAAAATTTTCTTTGGGAGAAAAAGGGGGCAATTATTTATAAAATTGATCTTTTATTATGAGATTGTTTATTTGAAAAACGGGTTGAAATTTCTTTCTGAATTGACATAGAGTAGATTTAAATCTGAACGAACTCTGACAGTTAGATTCAGATATCTAATAAATTTGCAACCCTGTAATTGAAATGCTTGTCTTAATTAAGTTAATTTTTCTAAGATATTTAACTCAACTGGTTGATCCAAAAATTCACTGCATTCTTCAAAAAATCTTTTTATATGATCCGTTGTTAGATGATTATCCAAATACTGCTTTGATGCCCAATTCTCGTAAAAGAAAAAGTTCGTTTTGTCTGAGGGTGATTGGTGTAAGATATAATCTATACATCCTTCATCTTTTTTGCTCACTGAAACTAAATTTAGAAGTTCTTTTTTTATTCTCTCAATTTGATCTTTTTTTGAAACAAGTTTTGCTATAACTGAAATCTGACTCATAGTAATTTCTCCGTGGTTAAGAGCTTTAACCTACCCATAAATCTGTAAACAAATTAATACGACTTCGTCAAGTTACATTCATTAAAAGATTGTACTAAAATATATAAATGAGAAAATGTACATATGGACTCTATAATAAATAAGCCAGTAGATTTGGTATATGCTAATGCTTCCATTTGCTACCTTTATTGACACGTCCAAGAAACAAAGGTCTCCAATTTTAAATTCCATATTGGTAGTTTTATAAACTGGTGCGTTTCACTTCGCAAATTAAGTATTTTAGATAACTACAGAGTAATACAATACCCCGGAGGTTTAGAGAGAGGAGCGAACGTCCGGGTTTCTCTTCTTTTTTGGTTACTTTTTTCTTCTCTTTTCATAAAGAGAAGAAAAAAGTAACAAAGAGATTTGAAATTAAAAAAGAATTTAAATTAAAAAGTAAATTTAGTCTTTTGGATTAATTCCAAACTCGCTGAGGAGTTAAAGTATATTCCCTAAAATAAATTTTCAATTCTGAGGATCCTGGCCCCTCCTCCCGGTGGTCTTAAATTTTTTTAATTTTTTATCTTCAATCTACTATTTATTCACTCGCACCAAAAAAATCCACATTCATTTGACTACCAATTGATATTAAGTCATTTATAAAATTAGTTAAGTATTCATGTAGGCCAAAAGAAAATACTTCTTCAATATTAGCATATGCTAATTGATAATAGAGTTTTCCTATTTTCTGTTCTGCTCTGGTGGATGAAAATATTTCTTTTTGATGGGTAATTTCTTTTAAGGAGCTTAATCCTTCATCCATACAAAATATTAGGGAACGTGGAAGACGTTTATTAAATATCAATACTTCAGCAACTTTCATAGGTTCAATTTTTGTTGTATAATATTTTACATAGGCTTCATAAGATCCTGTTGAATCCAGTAATGTCCTCCATTGATATATATCTACTGGATTGCCCACATCGCTGACAGATTTTAATGGAATGTGATACTTTACATCTAAAATCCTTGCAATTTGATCTGCTCTCTCTATGTATTTTCCTACTTGCATAAAGTGATACCCAGTGCCGCGAAAGAGTGTAATTTCGGATACGCCATCGAAAGAATATCCCTGATTTCGAATGAAATGAAAAAAAGTATCGGGTCCTTCTTTTTTTACAAGATCCATGTCGTACTTATTAAACTCATGATAAAAAACATTTATAATTTCCCATGTTTCTCGTGAAATCATATCTCTCACACCCCGGGCATTTTCTCTGGCTTTTGAAATACAGGATTTTATTGAATTTGGATTGGATAAATCAAAAATTAAATAATCCATCACACTTTCTGGATTTGCCTTATTATGAGTTTTGTAAAACGAACTCAATTGCCCTACCGCATTTAAAATCGGTTCCCAATTACTGTTATCAAAATATTCACTCACTTCGAGGGATGATGAATGTTGAACCTGCAAACTAATGGAGATACCCTGGGCTCTTTCCATTAGTCTTCCCAACCAATAAAGCGATTCTGCAATACGGCTTAACATTCCCATATCAATTCACCACCCAAGTATCTTTACTTCCACCACCCTGAGACGAATTAACTACCAATGAACCTTTTTTTAGTGCTACTCTTGTTAACCCACCAGGAATTAATTTTATACCACTCGGACTATAAATTGCAAAAGGTCTAAAATCAATGTGTCTTGGCTCAATGTTACCATTCACAAAGCATGGTGCTGTGGATAATTCAATGGTGGGTTGAGCTATATAATTTCTCGGATTTTCTAAGATCTTCTTTTTATAATTTTCAATCATTTCTTCGGTTGACTCTCTTCCTATTAGCATTCCATATCCACCGGATTGATTTGTTGCCTTAACTACCAATTGGTTCATCTTAGAAAATGCTTCTCTTCTTTCTTCTTCAATATCCATCCTATAAGTATGGATATTCTTTAATATTGGAGTTTCATTTAAATAATATTTAATCATGTCGGGAACATGAGAGTACACTGCTTTGTCATCTGCGATCCCATTCCCGATAGCATTTACAAGTGTTACATTGCCACTTTCATATGCACTAAATAAGCCGGGAACTCCCAACAGAGAATCAGGTTTGAAAACAGTTGGATCTAAGAAGACATCATCCACCCTTCTATAAATTACATCCACCTGACGCAATCCTTCTATTGTTTTCATGTAAACTTTTTTATCTATGACTGTTAAGTCATACCCTTCCACAAGTTGAATTCCCATTTGTGATGCGAGAAATACATGTTCATAATAGGCAGAATTATAGACACCCGGAGTAAGTAATACAATATTAGGGTTTTCTACTCCAGAGGCTGCAATACTCTGCAACATCTCATAAAGAATTCCGGGGTATGAATCCACTCTCAAAACAGAGCTCTCCTTAAATATCTCCGGAAAAATTCTCTTCATTATAAATCGATTTTCTAGGACATAGGAAACTCCGGATGGAGTTCTCAAGTTATCTTCTAAAACGTAGTACTCACCATCACTATTTCTTATAATATCCACTCCAGAAATGTGGGTATAGATATCATAAGGGACATTTACCCCTTTCATTCTCTTGCAATACTCTTCTGAGTCCTCAATCAATGCTCTCGGCACAATGCCTTCTTTCAGAATAGTTTGATCATGGTATATATCTTTTAAGAACAGATTTAAAGCCTTGATCCGTTGGATTACACCCTCTTCAATAATAGACCACTCTGCTTTTTGCATAATTCTCGGAATTAAGTCAAAAGGGAAAATTCTCTCAATACCTTTCCCATCACTGTAAACAGTAAAAGTGATTCCCTGATTGATAGAGGCAAGACGAGAAAAGGCTTCTTTTTCTTTAAATTGGGATATTCCTAGTGATTTTAAGATTTCATAAACTTCCTGGTAATGCTCACGGGGGCATTCGGAAGCCGAAAACATTTCATCAAAACTCTTAAAAACCGATGGATAATTAAATTGCATGCTCATATTTCAATCCCTTTGTTCTAAATATACACAAATTCATAAGCGGTCAAGTTCTTTGCTCACACAATAAGCAATGCTTTCGAGTAGTTACTTCCATAGCCCGCTCCTATGATTTAGTTATGCAAAATAAAGACCAACTAATTAAAAAAATCAAAAAATTATTACGATTTTTTTTATAAAGACAGTTTTTTATTAAAATAAATTATATATAAAAATATTGTTATGATGCGAAACAGTCTCCTCATTTTGATCTGCATCCATCAAATTAACAAAATCAATATATGTCAAAAAACTATTTAATAAAACTACCTACATATTTTGTATTTAATTTATGAAATTATTTCAATCTATATATTATATTTTTTTATTACTTTTATTAAATTGTAATCAAGTTATGAATCCATACTTTAATGATTCAACTGTTAATATATCGAACCCTAAACTTATTTATAAACTCACAGGGAAATGGAATTTCACCACAGAAAATAAAATAAAAATCAAAAAAGATGATAATTGGGAAAAAATAAACGTTCCCGGCTATTGGATAAATAGTGGTTATAAAGATCATAATATCGGATGGTATAGTATAGATTTTATACTTACTGAAAAATTTCAAGATAAAGATATGGCATTGATAATTAAAAATGCTCTCAATTCCCATGAGCTTTATATTAATGGAAAAAAAATAGGAGGAATGGGAGAAATCATTAGCGAAAATGAAGTTATTAAAAATGCAAGACCCGTAGTACATCATATACCATATTCAATTTTAAAAATTGGAAGTCATAATACTTTATTAATTAAACTTGCAGATGACGCCGGAGGAGGAGGATTAATATCTTCTCCAATGTTATGTGAAAAAGAATTATGTGATAGAGAATTTCAACTACAAACAATGTTATTAGGTGGTACTATATTTTTCTTCTTATTTATAGGATTGTATAACATTTTAATTTATTTTGGATATAAAAATGATATTTCTTATCTATATTTTGGAATTTCTGTAATTATATTTTCATTTGTAACTTTAGGTAACGAAAGATACACATTTAATTTAACAGAGAATTATAAAATTCACTTTTATATCTTTCACCCATCCATTTATCTCTGTAATATTTTTGTGCTTCTAACCATAAATAGCTTTTTTGAATTAAAATTAAGTATTATCTCAAAAATACTAATTTTCATTTTTTCGAATATATTTATACTTTCTATTTTTGCAGGGTCAAACCCTGAATTTAGAAAAATATATAATTCATTAATTTTAAACTATCAAATATCATTTTTACATTCTATAATGGGAATAGAAATGATTAAAAACGTATTACAAGCCAGAAAACAAAATAAACCTGGAAATTTATTTATTCTTTTGGGAACCTTATCCTTAATTTTATCTATTTTTTTATTAACTTTTTATATAATAGGACATATAACTAGAACATTTACAAATGAAGGATTCTTCCTAATGATTAGTTGTTATGCAATAGCCTTTGCGTTACGTTATAAATCACTAAGAGAAAAATTTTTTCAAATGGAATTAGAAAATAGTAATGACTTAGAAAAAAAAGTTCAGGAGAAAACAAAAGAACTCATTGAAATAAATCAAAAATTATCTGATAGTAATAATATAAAAGATAAGCTATTTTCAATAATTTCTCATGATCTAAAATCTCCACTATATTCCTTAGAAGAAACATTAAATCTTTTCAAGAATAAACAAATGAATAAAGTTTCTTTAATGAAATATATAAAATTAGTGAATAATATTTTAGAGACAAATAAATTTTTATTAGAGAATTTATTAAATTGGTCAATGTCTCACATGAGGGATTCAAAACTTAAAATTGAACTGATAGACCCTCGACCAATACTTATGGAAGTTTATGCATTACATGAACAGTCCGCTATTTCAAAAAAAGTTCATTTAAGGTTAAATCAAATCTCAGAAGTTAAGTGTAAAGCTGACAGAAATGCACTGAGATTAATTTTAAGAAATTTGTTATCAAATGCTATCAAATTTACTCCAAAAAATGGAATTGTACTACTTGATATAGAAATTTATGAAAACAAATGCAAAATACTAGTTCAGGATTCTGGGATAGGAATGAATAAAGATACAATCAATTCATTATTTCAATACAATAGAGACAATATTTCCCTCGGAACAAACCAAGAGGGAGGAAGTGGTTTAGGTCTATATATTTGTAAAGAATTCCTAGAAAAAATGGAGGGATCTATTTCGGTGGAAAGCTCCACAGGCAAGGGCAGTCGATTTCAGGTAATTTTACCAATAGACTAAAATAAACTATACAGCCGATTAACAAAATTTTGATAGCCACCAGCTAAAAATCCACCTAAAATAAATCCCATGAGTGCACCACCGAGGTGCGCTTCATGACTTACACCTCCTCCATCATTCATAAGAAATAAGGAGTACCCCATGTATAGGATTGCAAAAATAGGACCAGGTATAGGAATAGGTATAAAAAACATATAAAGGCTCATTTGTGGATATAGTACAATACTAGCAAATAAGATTCCTGAGATACATCCACTAGCACCTAAGGCAGAATAAGATGGTTCATCTTTTCTTTGCAAATAAGTTAAAATAATTGCTGCAAGTCCACTCAATAT
>CANGZW010000094.1 GCA_947458405.1 Leptospiraceae bacterium | reverse complement strand
TGTTCCAAACCACGCGCTAATCCCAGCTCATATTTAGCTGCCATTTCATAGGCAAAGTTTTCATCCGAGCGGAGTCTCTCTTCGAGCTGTCTCTGTTTTTCGGGATCGGTAGCATAGAGTTCTAGAACACCGAATGCATTCTGTAGGTCGGGGAGTTTTTGCTTTAGTTTCAATGTGTCCTCCTCTGTGAGAGTTTGGGAATTTTTCAGTAGAAATAGCCAGATATCCATTCCCGATTCCAATTCATCAATGGAATCTTTATGGAATTTGGGAAGCTCTACATAAATCATCTGTAAGTCTTCTGTGAGCACCAACATAGGGTTAGTTTTTTCTTTCAACAGAAACCAATTGACTATACTTTGATTCGGGAAAACAGGAAAGTCAAGAATATTTATTTGAATCACGGGAGAGATTTTGAAATAGGACTCTCCCGCCTTCAGTTGGTTATGGATGAGAGTAGAGGCATAGTAGAGAGAGCGTTTGGTATAGCTTGCCTGCTCTGCAACCTGTAGCTCAATTTGATAAATGAAACCCTCTTTGTCCTTGGCTTTGAGGTCTAAGAAGGAATTTTTGGCATCCTGAAAACTGGGGCTATTCTCCGAGGAAAGGATTTCAATTACCTCGATAGAATTGGATCGATCGGGATAGAGAATATGGGAAAGCAAGGAATTTAGAGAATTTCTGTCTGTGGTAAACAGAAACTTGAAAACAAAGTCGATAAGTAAAGGAGGCAATCGCATAACTACTAGTATATTGAGTAGTTAAATTTTGTATACATTTTTTTAAAAAATATCAAGCTGGATTTGTATTACTAATTTTTTTGTAAGGTAAAGCGGATTGGCCTTTACTTCAAACTTAAATTTACCTAATTTCTATTCCTTTTTCCAGGAAAATTAATTCGAGCCTAAAAAATTAATCATCGAAACCAGCTATGAATTATTACTAACTTAATTTTTGTAGGACTTTAACGAACTTGTATTGTACCCCATAGCTTTTGCACTATCTTTATATGAGTTAATAATAGTATCACTTAAGGTTGATTCCCTGGATAAAATCCATAATATATTAGGAACAGATCCACCTATCATGGCATGGGAATAATTTGTTGTATCAAGCCCGATGATATAATAGTCAGAAAATCTAACAGGATAGAAAAAACTTACTTTTAAAATAGCTTTGGGGAGGGATGGAGGAATGGCAACTCCTGTATTACTCCTGGAAGAACCATTAGAGAAAGTTCCTTCATTGTAAACAGTAATATTCCCATCACTTCTTAACGAGTAGGTAGCTCTGACATTTGCTATTTCTCCTTGGAATGAATTGGGGATTCTTTCAATTTCATACCAGGATCCCGCATACCTTGATAAATCAATTGAATCTACGGCATACTTAGAAAACTGACTATCCGAATAATAAGTTATAACTCCAAATAAAAGTGGAAAAATTTTTTTATTCTCATAGATTGGCTTGGATTCATTTTGAAAGTTATTACAATTTATAGCGAAAAATAATAATATTGTGATACAATTAAATTTTAACATATTCCCTCAAATTTTATAATATATTATAATAATATATAAAAATCAATATTAAAGTCAAGTTTATTTATGTAAAATGTTCCACAAAATGATATGACAAAGTGAAAAAAGGTTTAATTTGGAATTTTTATTCCGAATAAAGCTCAAGACTAAGTCCTTTCATTGACTTTGATAGGCTCCTAAGGAATCCCATTTTTAATTATTTTTCAGAGTATATTTTGTTTATTTAAGATTTTTGATTTAAGTGTATGGCTTTCTTTGAATTCACGATCATTAAAAATTTAAAATTATCAAAGATGATTTCTATATTTATTGTATTACAATTATAATGATTATTTAGTTATTATAGTGATAATATACAAATTTTAAAACTGAAAATATGTAATTGACGATTTTAAATATCGCATTAATTTAAAAATAAATAAGGAATAATAAATGGGAATTGTGCATAGATTTTTTTTTGGAGAAACTGCTTTATCTAAAAGTGAAAAGGAAACAATTATTAAATTACTGAGCTGTGTAGTTTGGGCTGATTCTGATTTTGATAAGAATGAAGCCGCTATTGTTAATGAGATTATAAGTGAATTGGATGGATTTCCAGAGACCAATATACTTTCGATCTTAACTTCAGTTAAGTCTATTACACCCGAACTTGAAAAAGAAATAAAAGCCTTACCTCCTATCCAGGCTCATACCATTTTAAATTATACATATAGAATAGCCAATGCGGATGGAAAAATTACTGAACAAGAATTATTGGTAATACGAAAACTTTCCGAATTGATTCTTCCCGGAAAAGATTGGAAATTAGTTTTGGATTGGATAGAGGCAAATAATACTCTAACCAAGACTTCTAGAATTCTATTTAACGAGTAAGTTATGAAAATCAAAAACTCAAATATTTGTATAACAGGTATAGGTGGATTTATCGGGAAGAGATTAGCCGAAATTCTAAAAAGTAAGGGTGCAAATGTAAGTGGACTTGAAATTGATGCAAATCATTCGAATAAGCTCTCAACTGAGGGCTTCAAAGTAATCACAGGAAGTACTTCTAATCCAAAAGACTTGCAAAATTTATTATTAAATCAAGACTTCGTAATACATACTGCCGCTATTGTGAAAGAAGGCGGTTTATTAGAAGAATTTCGGGATGTAAATGTTAGGGCATCTGTGAACTTAGCAATAAAAGCTAAAGAGATGGGTCTTAAAGGTATGATACATCTCTCCTCTGTTATGGTATATGGGTTTGATTATATAGAAAATATATCAGAAGATGGGGAATTGAAAGGGGAAAATAATCCATATTGTATCACTAAAATCGAAGGGGAAAGTGAGCTTAAAAAAATAATAAGCCCAGAATTTGGAATCATATTTATAAGACCCGGGGATGTATATGGAGAAGGATCAAGACCATGGGTAGAGCGACCATTAGAGCTTATGAAGATGGGTCTATTCTCTTTACCCGATGGTGGAAACGGGATGATGAATGCAACCTATATTGATAATTTATGCGAAGGGATTATTCTTGCCATTGAAAAAGAGGCATACGGAGAAGCATTTAATATCACAGATGGTAGTACAATTACCTGGAAAGATTATTTTTATCAATTGGCAGAAGCGGGAGGTTACTCAAAACCTCTTTCTCTCCCTATTTTTATAGCAAAGTCACTTGTGGATGTCGTAAATCTCTTTTTTTCTTTCACAGGAAAGCCGTCCCCTGTTAGCTCTGATGGGATTAACTTTATTCTCAGAAAACATGCTGTATCTATAGATAAAGCTAAAAGAGTTTTAGGATATAAGCCTTTAGTGAGTCTGGAAGATGGATTGAAACGAACCTTAGATTGGGTTAAGAATAATAAAGTCGTATAAGAATTTATAATTAAATTATTGAATGATAAAAAAGGGTGAAGGCTAAGGTTTGAACATATGGAGCTGTAGTTTTGGTGTGTATTTTCAAATTTGATAGCTTTTTTATTACAGAAATTTCAAAAAAATAAGGTTAATAGATGCTAAAAATATTGACGAAGATTTAAATAACTTTAAATAATTTATTTTAATTTAAAAAAAATGAATTTAAAATTTATCTTATCCATCCTTCTATTTATTTATCCAGTCTTAGTAGGATCCGAGTCTATTTTAGAGATTTCTTCTCAATCTGAGATCTATTCATTAGACGGATTTTACGAATTCTATGAGGACAGCTCCCGAAAGTTAACCATAGGAGAGATTCGTTCTTCTAAATATTCTGATAAATTTATAGATTTAAAGGGAGAGCATCCCAATCTGGGCACGAAAAATTCTAGTTTTTGGGTACGTCTCAGTTTAAAAATAAATGATAAAAAAAATCATTGGGCATTTCACATTCCCTCCACTCACATTCACTCTATAGATTTTTATTATCCGACATCGTCTGGATTTGAAAAAATAATATCAGGAAATAGAATTCCTTTTTATGACAGAAACTATAATCATCCTGATTTTATTTTTGATATACCTCCGAGCGAAAAAGTAGAGTCTTTTTTCTTTAGAGTAGAAAATACGCATGACGCACTTTTCTTACCACTTTATGTAAAAACTCATAGAAAAATTTTTGATGAAGCCACCAATTTAAATTATTTTTATGGAATTTATTATGGAGTTATGTTTGCTATGTTTATATATAACTTATTCGTATATATAAGCGTTAAAGATAAAACATATCTGTACTACTTAATTTACTTATTTTTTATTACACTTCACATATTAAAAGAGAATGGATTAGCATATAAATTTTTATGGCCCGATTTTCCTATATGGAATATGGTGAGTTTTGCCTTCACAACACCTCTCACCAGTACTACGACTGTGTTGTTTTGTAGAAAATTTTTTGATCTTAAAAAATTAACTCCAAAACTCAATAAGTATATGAAAGTATTAGGATATTTTACTATCATTTTTCCCGTAATTCTTTATTCTTTTGTAGATTTTTCCACTCTTCTGGAGTTTGAAATAGCATTTGCAGGTTTAACAAGTATCTTCCTATTTGGATTTGCTGTCTATTGTTGGTATAAAAAATTTCCTACCTCTGCCATTTTCTTATTAGCATGGACTACTTTTTTGATTGGTATTCTAACTGTAGTACTGATGAATTTCGATATATTGCCTTATAATTTTTTAACTGCCTATGGTGTTCAAATAGGGAATGGAATGGAAGCAACTCTTTTATCTTTATCAATTGCCAGTAAAATAAGGGTATTCAAAGAAGAAAAAGAACAAGCACAATTATTGGTTTTTCAAAAACAAAGAGAATCTATCGAAAATCTAAAAAAAATTGACCAATTAAAGGATGAGTTTCTTGCGAACACAAGTCATGAACTAAAAACACCTATCCATGCTATCATTAACTTATCCGATTCAATGAAATCGGAGACATTTGGACCGATTACTTCTTCGATGCAAGAAAACCTCAATTTTATCATCCAAAGTGGAAAGAGATTATCAACTCTTATCAATGATATACTAGATTATTCAAAATTAAAACATGAAGATTTGTTTTTAAATTTAAGGGCAGTCAATTTAAATAATGTATTACAGCTTTCATTACTTACTCTAAAGCCATTTTTAAAAAATAAACCAATCCTTCTTAAAAATAATCTATCTGAAAATATATCAGTTGTGTTAGGTGATGAGGATAGATTACAACAGATTTTTATAAATATAATTGGAAACTCAATTAAATTTACTCATAGTGGTGAAATTACAATATCAGAATATATTAGTTCTGAAAAAAATATTTCATCAGAAGATTTTATTATAATTAAAGTAAGTGATACAGGAATTGGTATTCCCGAAGATAAAAAAGATTTAATATTTAACTCATTTGAACAAATAGATATTGGGAATCAAAGAAAATATGGAGGAACGGGCTTAGGGCTTTCTCTCACCAAAAAACTCATAGAGGCTCATGGTGGGAGGATATGGGTTGAAAGTGAACCTTTAATAGGTACGAGTATCTATTTTACTCTGAAAAAAACTAACCTAAAACCAGAAAATTCTATAATTCCAGAGGAGAAAATAGAAATTGAAGGGGGTAATAATTTAGATAATAGTCATATATCTAATCAAATTAATACCAAACAAAAAGCTAAAATACTTATTATTGATGATGAGTCCCTTAATATATTTATCATCAAAAATAATTTAAAAGCGGAAATTTATGAAACTTTTTCAGCAGACAATGGATACTCTGCTTTTGATTTACTCGAAAAGATTACTTTTGATTTGGTTTTAGTGGATTTGATGATGCCAGAAATCAGTGGATATGATGTCGTACGTAAAATTAGAGAAACTCATTCAAAAAATCAATTACCAATAATAATATTATCAGCAAAAAATCAAGTTAAGGATATAGTTGATTCTTTTGAGTATGGAGCGAATGACTATTTAACGAAACCATTCTCCAAAGAGGAATTAATTGCTAGGGTTGAGATACAATTAGATTTGAAAAAATTTCATGAAGAACTGGAGTTCAAAGTAAAAGAAAGAACTTATTTCTTAGAAGTGGCGAATAAGAAAATCGAAAACTTAACCCATTTCACCAGAGTATTAAATGAGCAGAATGATATGCGAAATATTTTCATAAAAATATCTGAATATGTTTATTCTAATTTTTCAATAGATACTACCTGTCTATTCTTATATGATATGGATATTAATAAACTTAGTACCTATCGTTTTTATTCTTACGTAAAAATAAATATGGATATAGTAAATTATATTGAATCCTTAGAATTTGAGCTAGATGAGAAATTTTCTATTATTACAAAAACTTATTTTAGAAAATCCCCTATTCTTTTGAACGATAAACTCAAAGAAATCTTGGATATTCAAAATAAAAATACCCTAAATTCACCTCCAAATTTCTTGTCAGAATTAGATTTAGAATTAATAAAGAAACTTCAGATAATTGATGCAGTATTGATTCCTCTTGTAGTACGAAATGAGGTTATCGGGATATATGCCTTTTCCAATTTTGGTAGATCGATTAATATGGATTGGAAGAAATATCGTGAATTAATTATGTTTAGCCGAAACTTAAGTGGAATTATAAATAGTATTCGACTATTGCTCCATGAAAATCGTTCTAAAGAATTAGTATTAAAAGAAAAAGTAAAGGCTCTTGAGACGCTGGAACTTTTGCAGAGTACCCAAAATCAGCTTATTGAAACTTCAAAAGCTGCTGCCTTAGGTCAATTAGTATCTAGTATTGCCCATGAGATAAACACTCCAATAGGATCGATTAAAGCTACATCTGGAAATTTAAGGATTAATATAAAAAATTTCTTAAATACAGATATCTTAGTCTTAAGACAAATGAATGATGTTACCTTTAATTTACTTCAGAAATTTCTAGAAGAAGCCTTAGTGAACAAACGGGAGCTTTCAACAAAAGAAGAAAGAGAACTCAAAAGAGAACATCAAAAGTATCTACGAAAACTTGAAATTCCAAATACAGAATCAATTGCTGAAATCTTGTCTGCTCTTCGGATAGAATCGATAAAAGAGGAATATTTTCCACTTCTAAGAGATGACAGAATAATGGATGCAATACAAACTTTTGGAGCCATGCATCTCAATACTAATTTAGTTGAAAAATCTATAGAAAAAACTACTAAGATTATATCCACTTTAAAAATATATGCAGGAAGTGGATATTCCAATGAGGTTACTTCAATTCATCTATCAGAAGAATTCGATAAAGTACTCAATTTATATTCCAATAGAATTCATCAAGGTGTTACTATTCTAAGAGAGTATATAGATGTACCACAAATTACCTGCAAAAGAGAAAAAATCAATCAGGTATTTACGAATATTTTTCATAACTCTCTGGATGCTCTTAGCGAAAAAGGAGAAATTTATATACGTATCAGAGAAGAATCAATTTCAGATAAAAAATATGTTCTTACAGAAATTGAAGATACAGGTCGAGGAATTCCTCCTGAAATACAAGATAAAATTTTTACTCCATTTATAACTAATAAAAAATTAGGAGAAGGTATTGGACTTGGACTCTTTGTTACTAAACGAATTATTGAAGAACATGATGGAATCATTCAGTTTTCATCAACAAAAGGGAAAACTATTTTTAAAATCTACTTACCGGTTGAGACTAAAGATTAACTAAATTTTTTAGGGGAAAAGATTTTTTTAATATCAAAGTATCACTTTCCAATCTTTTTCACTTCATAGGTTTCTAAATTCATTTCATATAACACTCCTCTTTCATTTTGGATAAGCAAAGATTGATTATAAATTTTTATACTTTTAATAAATACATCCTGAATATCTTTTTCTAGATTGGGATCATAATCAATTGTATAAACTGTTACTATTTTTTCTTTCTTAGAATCTTTATCCCGAACTAGAATTGTTCCTATTTTAGAATGATTGATACTGTACTCTTTTCCATTGTGTAAGACCGAATTTACTTTTGTGGGTTCGAGTCTTTTTGAAAGAAGAGGGTTTAATAAAAGCATTAGCCCGATAGATAGGATGAATCGATTTTTCATTTTTTTCCCTTTCTGAAAATTATTTTAAACTTATTAAAATGGAACCTCTAATCTTCTAAAAGGTTCTATTTGAGTGTCAAGATCCTAAACCTAAACTCACCCTTCATCCCAAATCGGTAATTTTCCAAAATTCTCATAATACCTCTGCATAATAAGACCCAATACATACTCAGGCAGATGATCGTTTTTCTTATCCAATGCCACATACCAATAAATATCTATTGCATCTACCTGTTCTTTCTTCATTTTTTCTATTAAGAAGGGTTATATTCAGCCTCCAATAACTGATAAATATTCTTACTTGTGTACTTCTCTGCATATGTAAATGAACTCCAATAATTGTGGTATTAAATTTTTTCTTGTTTTAAGGATGTAATTTTACTAATTTGAGAAAAATCTCTATCTTTATGTAGTACAGTAGCATTGTTCCTGATAGCGATTGTTGCTATTAAACAATCTTTAGTAGAGGCTTGTATAAGAGATTCAATTTAAAGTTAGAGTTTTTTTTAAAATACTCTATCCAGGCAGAGGTGTCTAATAAGATCATTTATTACTTTTTTTTTTAGACTTTGTTTTTTTTATTCCTGTACTATCTTCTCTCATTTCCGAAAGAGTACCCGACCATATTCCCGTACCCTGAAATTGGAATATTTGAGAAAACTCATTTAAACGAATATACTCTTTCATAGCAGTCATTACAGCATCTGAGTATGTTTTCTTTTGAGAAATTAAAAGAGTTTGTTTTAATGTTTCTTCATCTAACACAAGATTTGTACGTTTCATGTGTTTATTATGTTTAGTGTCATTTGAGAATGTCAAGGAATATCTTTAATTATGAGTATGACCCCATTCTAGAAGTTTAGATTGAATGAAAGCTATGATTTTTGGATTGGTATCTTTTCCATTGCCTACTACTGTGATTGGCTCCCCAAAGGAAATACAAACTTTTTCTTTACGATTCAAAGGACCAAAATCTTTTAACCATTTTCCATTTCCCCAAAAGTCTGTCTTTAGTGCAATGGGAAGAATTCTTACCCCTGCCTTTTGAGCAAGTTTGACACCTATAGAGCTAAATTTTTCTGGATCAAAGAATGGATTTCGATTGCCCTGTTGGAAAATAATTACAGATGTTCCATTTTTGAGTGCCTCGATTCCATCATCCATTACAGTTTTTAAATCTTCTCTGGGATTTACTCTTCCCAATGCAATAGGATGAGTGGCTTTGATACAATGCCCAAAAAGTACTACATTTAATAAACTTTTCTTAACTACAAAAATAGCTTTTTTAAAGGGAAGAATTAAAATAGGAAATACCATTGTTTCTAAAGTAGACATATGATTGGATATAAATACAACAGGTTCATCTTTTACTTTTCTAAGATTATCCAGCCCCTCTATATTAAATTTTGCACCCACATCCTCGAGAAGATTGTAACAATAAAACCCATGTAGTACAAATTCCTCATGATGATACTTATCAGCTTTTGCTAATTTCGACATGATATATGTTATATAAATATATCTCAAAAGAAAATATATTCTAGTTCCAAAAAATAATTTATCCAAAAAAATTCTTTTTTTTGTAATTGGTGTAGAGAGTGTATTATTGGAGAGAGTTTCAATAAATTCTTGAATTTTTATTTTATCGGTGGGATTTTCCATTTGAGTTTCCTGAATAACCATTCTATGAATACACGGTTGAACTTGGATAGAAATATATAAATCAAGGGTTATTTTTTTAAAACAGTTTCCTTGACAAAATTCCTAATCCTAAGTATTAAATAAGTCTAAATAAGAGAAAAATATCACAAATTTTGAGCGGGAGATGTTACAACTATAGGGAAACTGATACTAGTAAGTAAATATATCTTGTGGTTCCATCAAAATTATAACGATTGGGTCAATAGGAATTTGCATCTGCGATTTGAGGAAACAATGGTTGACAGGTCCCTGTTTTTCCATCCGTTCTATTTAGATCACCGGATGCATATGTATAACCAAAACCCGATCAAAAAATTCTTAAGTAGGTAAAAACTAAAGAATATCCATTGAATACTAAAATCTCAGACAGTGATTTTTTTGAATATAGGTTTATTAATCACTGAATTTCTCTAAAACAATCCACAAAGAGTATACTATCCCCCTCAAAATTTTTCTGTGAAAAATAAATTAGTCAATTATTTTATAAATATATCAATAAAAAAATTATTTATAAATAGAAATACTCAGATTTCATTGATTATTAATTCAGCTAATAGTTTACTCCCTTGGTAGGAAGGTTCTATTTCATTGGCATAGTATTTTTTTTTATTAAATGCAGAATTAATGTCTATGAGTTTAAAGGAAAACTCTTCTGCTCTGACTTTTATTATTCCATTGAGTACGTCTACTACCTTTAAAATTTTAAGATGATGACCTCCTTCTTTGATAGAATTAAAGAATAAATTTCTATCCTTAAATTCAAAACAGGGATAGTAAATATTTGTAATAAATATGGGTTGTCCTTCGAATTTTTTGGAGAGGTGGGAGTATAAATTTTGGATTTCTTTTTCAAATTCCAATAAAAATTCTTTTAATACTGAGAAAATCTCATTCATAGGGAGATGCATATTGTTATACAAGAGATTCAATGAAGAGAGCGCATTATTCCCACCAACTGAGAGAACAATTTTATTATTAGTTTCAGATTCAGATTTTAATTTTTCAATTTGAGAGTAAACACTTGAAATTATTGCTCCATCTACAGCATAGAGATTACATTCATAGCCTAATTTTCGTATTACGATTTCCACTGCCTCCTTTTTTGATTTTACATAGTTTTCATTATCAAAAACTGAATCCCCTAAGAGTGCGATCATCTTATTTTTCTCCTTTTTTTATAAGAGTAATTTTTTAAATTCAAAACTTATATGCTATTATATTCTCTATGTATTGCATAAAAAATGATATCTTTAAAAAATATTTGCGATTATATACTTCTTGATTTATTAAGATTTGAAATAGTATCCGGGTGTTCTTGTTCTTCGGTAGGCCATTTTTTAATTTCTTCTAAAGTTAAGTGATTCCCTTTTTTTAAATGACCTGACAAAATCTGAATTATCTTTATTCTTTCACTTTCAGAAAGTATTAAAAAATTCTCAGAAGCCAGAGATTATCTGAGTCATGAAATTTCAGGAAAAAAGTTTAAACAAATTAAAACATCTCCATGCAAGTACCCCGGACAAAAATCCCAATTACATAGATTTTTTTTTAAATTTTAACTAAAAAATCGAACTACTTTTTTTATATTTTCTTAAAAAATTATTCTCTCTTTTTCCAATTCTTTTATACTGGTAAACAGAAAGTTGCTTAATTTTTAAATACCGGAGGAATCAAATGTATAGTATTCAGGAAAAGGCTAAATCTACCGATAATTATCCAGTCGTAGGAAGGGGAGCGACAATAATAGACTCTCGCAATAAATTTGCTTATGAAGTTTTACATGTAAATTCCACCGAAGAGGAAGTAATTCTCAAGAGATACATTCCCACAAGAATTGATGAGGAAAGCCCCACTTCTTTAAACCAAATCTATGAATTTAATAGATTAGCTTTAAATCATATCATCGTAAAAAAGATGGAAGGGATTTGGAAAATGGAAAATCGTCATACGAAACGATGGGAGTATGTGAGGATTGTATTTGGAATCAGAGAAGAGTTTTGTGGGATGGCGGCTTGATGATGGTGATTCTACAAAACCCCGGCACTCTTCAATTGCTCATCAGTTAAGCCAGTAACCTTCAGAATAACAGAAAGCTCTATACCCTCAGCTTTCATGTTTTTCGCTGTTTCTAGTTTTCCTTTTTCGATGCCTTTTTCAATGCCCTTTTCGATGCCTTTCTCGATTCCTCTGAGTTCACCTTCTTCCAAAATTTTATCCAACACTGTCATATATTCACCCTCCAAAAGCTTATAAAAATCCTTATTTTTGTACTTCTCGGCATCCTTACGGACACTAAGTAAATACTTCACCATCTCCAATAAAATTTCATCTCTTTTTGCTTCCTCTTTTTCCTGAGATAGAATCATGAAAAGCCTGAGAAGTTCGCCTTCAAATTGTTCTCCTTTATCCTGAATGATCTGAATCAATCGTAAGAATAGATACAGGGCAAGATTTTCAGTTTCAAATATTTTTCCTTTGGGCTTTAATTCAAAGAGTTGGATTTTAAAATTAGGAATATAGGGGAGTAGTATAGATGTAAATTTCAGAGCCCGTTTTTAATGGAAGTCTATACAATTGATCCGTTCGGGACTCATCCCATTTTAGTCCTACAAAGTTTTCTTCTCCGATGGTTATATTATCCCAATCTATTTGTTCAACAAGTGCAGGGGGAAAAGTTTTTTTGAAGAAATCGATCACTTCCTGTTTTTTGGAAAATATTTTTCGGATGAATTTGTCGCTCGGTCGAATGGAGTTCATACTTTTATAGATTAGTTGTTTAGTAGTTTAGTAAGCAACTATTTTTTTAGTTTTTTTGTTTGGTTTTTTAAGTTAAAGGTAATACAACCACAAATTCAGTCCTACCTTCCCTACTCTCAAAATAAATTCGTCCTCCATGCTCATGAACAATTTTGCGACTGACATACAATCCTAAACCTATACCTTCTCCGAGTGCCTTTGTGGTAAAGAAAGGAGTGAAGAGTTTATCCTGTAAATTTTCTGGAATACCTGAGCCTGAGTCAAAAATTGAAAGTATAACCCATGAAGTAGCTTCTAAAGTTTTTTCTTCAATTAATGCTGATGATTTCATTTGTTTTAGTCTATCCGGGAGTAAAGATATTCTCTCCATTTTAATTTCCATATTTTTATCAGTATAGTACATAGCCTGAATAGAATTAAAAATAAGATTCTTCCAAACCTGAGAGAGGTTTTCAGCTGCACAGGTGATATTACATTCGGGAATAAAATCCTTTTTTATATTAATTTTTCCTAATATATAATTATCGTACAAATGAATTGCTTTATCGATTTCTTTACTTAAATCGACCTCTTTTTTCTCCAAAAACATTTCTGTATTTAGATAGTTCCGTAAGGCAAAAATAACTCGGGAGGCTTTTTCCACTGCTATATCTATACTTACTATTGAGTTGGATTGACTTACAAATATTTGAGCAATGGATAGGGATTGAGTAAATTTTGACTCTCCTAATTTATCAATGTACTCTTTATAAGGGTTTTTAAGTTTTAAGATTAAGATTTGCTCTGTGAGAAAGTCTATTCTCTCAGGAGTATCCTTTATACTTTCTTCAAGTTCTTTCTTTATTTCTTTTTTTATTGCCCTCTCTTCTTTTGTGGATAGAAACTCTTTGTTTTTTAGACAATTATTGATGATGGAATAAAAGAGTTCTGTTTCCTCTTCTGAAAGGGAACCTAGAAATTTTGGAACTTCTTTTAAGAGGGAGTCTAAATTGCCTGCAATGAGTTCTGAATTTGATCGTATGACGCCTATAGGATTATTGATTTCATGGGCGACACCACCCACTAATTGACCTAAAGATGCCATACGTTCGGATTCAATGAGCTGGGTTTGGGCTTCTTGGAGATCAGTGAGGGCTTTCTCTGCTAATTCTTTTAATTTAACAGCATTTACCTTTTCAAGATTTTCAGATTCTAATGCCTTGTTTAATAAATTAGTTCTTTCATCAACTATGCTTTCCAGATTCTTATTGAAAAACACTAATTCTTCATTTAATTTCTCAGCCTTAAAAAAAGAATTAGAATATAGTTTTGAAATAATAAATGACTGGGCAATAAGGGCAGACATAAAACCAAAATTACTTAAATATATAGATTTTATAAATTGATTTTGGAGTAAAATATCATTTAGAACTGTTAATGAAGTAATGATAAATGAAATAATTGTAAATCCTATCATTTCTTTATAATTTTCGTACTTTTTATATAATATATATATGTATAAGAGTAATGAAATTAATATTACTGAATGAATTATTAGTAAATATTTAGTAAATAAAAATGGTTTAGTTAATAAAACAAATAAAATAATACATAGAGTACTCATATAAAAAAATTTGATATATTTAATTTTGTACTCATATAATAAGAGACTTACATATTTTAAAAAAACTGCGGGAAGCAATATCAAAGTTATATAATCTAACTTGTTTTGAAAGTTAAATGTTAGTGATGGAAGTAATGTATATAATAAATATAAGTCCATTATCATTATTCTAAAAAAAATCAAAGTACAAAATAGACCAAAGTATAATGAACTGAACTCCTTCATTCTATTGAAAAATAAAATAAGATGATAAATACCCATAAAGAAAATGATTCCACCAATAAATAGATTACTTCCTAAATTATTAATATAACTTTCATTTATAGTTTCTGGAGATCCAATCATGATTGGAAATCGTAAACCCGGTTTATCATGTTCATAACTAGAAATATGAAGTACAATTTCAATACTGCTTGATTGATCATAAATATTAAGAATATTAATTTTTAAGTGAGGATCACTTAAATCCTCCTTTTCAGAAATCTGTCCTTCATTTTTAAGTTTTTTATTATTTACATATAGAGTATAAGCTGTATTTATGAGGGGTAATTTTAATGAGATAGGATCATTTGTTTTCTTAATAATTTTTAATATATAGG
>CANGZW010000093.1 GCA_947458405.1 Leptospiraceae bacterium | reverse complement strand
GTTTGTTTTTGGATCCACATCCCTTCGGATATTTTTACCAACTTCCATGTCAATCCATGTAATAGTTCCCTCGGAATCTGTTACTACTACATCATTGAAAGGATCAAACTCAGCCAATGGTTTGTTAGGGTCTACAACATCTCCTGCTTTACATAGTTGAACAGTTCCAATCTTAACTGGTATTACAATATTATCTCCTAATATTCTGAAGAAAGAATCATGAAATTCAACTATACCTGAGTTAACAGCATGAAACATCTCTCCTTTAGAATTAGAAGCGATTACTTCCCCTTTATCAACTTGTTGACCTTCTCTTACTCGAATATTAGCAGTTTCAGAAATATTAATTTCCTGAATGAGATTTTGTACTACAATAGAACCTCTTCTACTAAAAATCAATTGACCATTTGTATTTGTTATTACTTTTCCATTTACCGATCTAACAAAAGATCTAAAACTAACTTTATGATCTTTCTCCTTAATTTTGGCAGATGCCGCTCCACCAATGTGAAAAGTTCTCATTGTTAGCTGAGTTCCGGGCTGTCCAATTGATTGTGCAGCTATTGTACCAACCGCCTCTCCAATCTCAGCAGGAACTAATCTTGCCATATCCATTCCATAACAACTTGTGCAAATACCCTGTTTTGATTCACAAGTTAGAGGAGATCTAACCTTTAATTTTGTGTATCCTAAGTTTTCTAATTTTTGTCCTACAGGTCTTGTGATTAAAGTATTTTTTGGATACACTACTTCTTCATTTACAGGATCAATTATGTCTTCGGCAGTATATCTTCCAAAAACTCTATCCGCAAGTGATACAATTACATTTTCACCTTCTTTTACAACACCAAGAGTTATTGATAAATCTGTACCACAATCTATTTCATTGATGATAACATCCTGACTAATATCAACTAACCTTCTAGTGAGATACCCAGCATCAGCAGTTTTTAGAGCTGTATCAGATAATCCTTTTCTAGCACCATGTGTAGATATGAAGAATTCAAGGATATCGAGTCCCTCTCTAAAATTAGAACGAATGGCCAACTCAATGATTTCCCCACTTGGTTTTGCCATTAAGCCTCTCATACCTGCTAACTGGCGAATTTGTTGCTTAGATCCCCTTGCCCCAGAAGCCGCCATAACATAGACGGGGTTAAATCCATCCTGATCTTTTTCGAGTTCTTTAAACATACTTTCAGTGATTTTGTCATTGGTTTTAGTCCAAATTTCAATCACTTTCTTTTTTCTTTCGTCATTAGTGATTATACCTTGTCGGTACTCTTTATCAGCTTTTTCGACTTCTTTATTTGCATCTGAAACCAGGATTCCCTTTATTGGTGATACTTTAATATCATGAATTGAAATCGTTGGAGCAAATTTTGTTGCATATCGATATCCTAATCTTTTGATATCGTCTAACATTACAACAGTAGCACCTGGTCCGTATAAATCATATACTTCAGCAATGATTCTATTAGTTTCTTTATCGCCTAATGGCTTATTGATATAACTGTAATCCTTTGGTAGCGATGTATTAAAAATCATTCTTCCAGGAGTAGTTTCAATTAACTTACCCTGATAGAGAACACTAATTTTTGTTCTTAATTCAAGATAGCCTGAATCAAGGGCATACATTATCTCATCTAATCCACTGAAAAACTTTCCTTCACCCTGCCCTCCCTTAGCCTCACTAGTTAGATAGTAAATACCTAATACTATATCCTGTGTAGGACCACATATAGGATGTCCATTTGCAGGATTTAAGATATTATGGGGAGATAGCATTAGCATCCAAGTTTCAAGCTGAGCTTTGGGAGACAGTGGCACATGTATTGCCATTTGGTCCCCATCAAAGTCAGCGTTAAATGCATGACATACAAGTGGATGTAATTTTATTGCTTTGCCATCAACTAAGATCGGTAAAAAGGCTTGGATTCCTAATCTATGTAGAGTTGGTGCACGGTTTAGTAATACTGGATGTTCCTTTACAACAGTTTCGAGTGCTTCAAAGACATCTTTATCTTCCGCTTCTACTTTTTTCTTTGCAGATTTAATGTTAGGTGCAAGTTCAAGGTCTACCAATCTTTTCATGATAAATGGCTTGAACAACTCAAGTGCCATTTTTTTAGGAAGTCCCATTTGGTGAAATTTTAGTTCTGGACCAACAACAATAACCGATCTTCCAGAATAATCAACCCTTTTACCTAAGAGGTTTTGTCTAAATCTTCCCTGCTTTCCTTTGAGCATATCAGAGATAGATTTTAGAGGTCTATTTCCCTTACCTTTTACAGTTCTTTTTCTTCTACTGTTATCAAATAAAGCATCAACAGCTTCTTGTAACATTCTCTTTTCATTTCTAACAATAATCTCTGGAGCTTTTAACTGAAGAAGTCTTTTCAATCTATTATTTCTATTAATAACCCGTCGATAGAGATCATTTAAATCAGAAGTTGCAAATCTACCACCATCTAATTGAACCATTGGTCTCAATTCAGGAGGTATCACAGGTACTACTTCTAATATCATCCACTCTGGTCTATTTCCAGAGTCTCTAAACGCTTCTAAAACTTCTAATCTCTTAATTTTTCGTTTATCGGTAGCCTTTTTGTTATCTTGAATTGTTTGTCTAATATGTCTGGCTTCAGCTTCTACATCCACTCTTGCCAATAATTCTTTAATAGCATCCGCACCAATACCAGCAACAAACTTATCTCCATATTCATCTAGATAACTGTGGTACTCATCTTCATCCATCAGCTGACCTTTTTCTTTGTCAGAATCAGCACCATCAATGACAACATATTTCTCGAAGTAAAGAATAGTTTTTAAATCATTCATTGTCATGTTTAATAATAAACCCATTCGAGAAGGAACAGATCTATAGTACCAAATATGAGATACAGGAGCGGCAAGTTCTATATGCCCCATTCTTTCCCTTCTAACTTTAGAATGAGTTACTTCTACACCACACTTATCGCAAACAACACCTTTATAACGAATGGATTTGAATTTTCCGCAATAACATTCCCAATCTTTGGTTGTTCCAAATATTTTTTCACAAAAAAGTCCATCTCTTTCTGGTTTTAATGTGCGATAGTTAATAGTCTCGGGTTTTTTTACTTCACCGTATGACCATTCTTTAATTCTCTCGGGAGAGGCAATTTTAATTGTTATAGATTCAAAGCTTGTATAGTTTCTCATTAGATATTCTCTATAGACTCAATTTTTATTTTCTTCTTACTTCTTGAATATTCATCTTCATAATCAGCAATGTCAACATGACCACCTTCTGTATCTGTAATGATAATATCCAAAGCCAACCCTCTTAATTCTTGTACCAATACGTTAAATGATTCAGGAATACCTGACTTGATTGAATGTATCCCTTTTACTATGGCTTCATAAATTCTTGCCCTACCTAGCATATCATCAGACTTAATAGTAAGAAGTTCTTGTAATGTATGACTTGCTCCATATGCTTCCAAAGCCCAAACTTCCATCTCACCCAATCTCTGCCCTCCAAATTGAGCCTTTCCTCCAAGAGGTTGCTGTGTTACAAGAGAGTAAGGTCCTGTAGATCGAGCATGCATTTTATCATCTACAAGGTGTGCTAATTTCATCATGTAAATATATCCACAAAATACTCTATTGATAAAATTAATCCCAGATCTTCCATCTCTCAGAGTGAATTTAGAATCAAAAGGTAACCCAGCCTGAGTTGCAAACTTTTCAATGTCATCTTCATTTGCACCATCGAAGACTGGAGTCTCAAACGCTAAACCTAATTTTTCTGCAACATACCCCAATTGGGTTTCAAAAATTTGTCCTAAATTCATACGGGAGGGAACGCCCAAAGGATTTAAAACAATATCTACCGGAGTTCCATCTTCCATATAAGGCATATCTTCAATTGGAACAACTCGGGCTACAACTCCCTTATTACCATGACGGCCGGCCATTTTATCCCCAACAAGAAGCTTTCTTTTTCGTGCAACATACACCTTCACTAATTCTTCAACACCAGCAGTTAGCTCATCCCCTCTTTCACGGGAATATTTTTTAACATCAATCACTGTGCCTTCGGATCCATTAGGAACCCGTAAAGAAGAATCTCTTACTTCTTTGGCTTTTTCTCCAAAAATTGAGTGAAGTAATTTATATTCGGGAGTCAAATCAGTCTCTCCTTTAGGAGTCACCATCCCAACTAATATATCACCTGCTTTAACCTCAGCCCCAATTCGTATTACACCTGTCTCGTCGAGATCTCTAAAAGCCTTATCAGATAGATTTGGTATATCTCTGGTAATTTGCTCTTGGCCTAATTTTGTTTCTCGAGCTTGTATTTCAAATTCTTCAATATGAATAGAAGTAAATACATCTTCTTTTACTATTCTTTCACTGATAACAATAGCATCCTCAAAGTTATACCCTTCCCAAGGCATAAACGCCACCAAGACATTTTTACCAAGAGCGAGATAACCATTATCTATAGCAGGACCATCTGCTAATATTGTACCCTTTTGAACCAAGTTTCCTTGTTCATCAAATTTTTCACCATGCACGACCTGTCCTGCAATAATGGTACCTTTTTGAATAGGGGAACCTTCTTTTAGAAGTGGTAAAAAATCTTTTGTATCATACTTTAAGTTATGCTGTACTACTTTTCCATCATCAGAGGTAATTTCTAAAATATCACTTGAAATTTTTGTGATACTACCTTGAAATTCAGAAATCAAAACACTTACTACAGGTTTTTGATTAAAACATGTTCCCTGATTTGTTTTTTTATATTTAATTAAATTATAAGCTATTGGATCTTTTGAGCCATCTTCTCGTATATAGACTCTAGTGGCATCTACCTTAACCACTACACCATTTTTCCTTGAAATTACACAAATTCGAGAGTCATACGCAGATCTCCCCTCCATTCCTGTTCCAACAAATGGTGCTTCTTCGACCAATAAGGGAACTGCCTGTCTTTGCATGTTTGATCCCATTAATGCACGGTTTGCGTCATCATGTTCCAAAAATGGAATAAGGGAAGTTGATACACTCACAACTTGCATGGGTGCAATGTCCATGTATTGCACTTCATTAGGCCCTCTATAAGGAAAATCAGAACGATGTCGAGTTGAAATTAATTTAGATTTGAACTCATTTTTCTCATCAAGAGGGGAGGATGCTGTTGCTATATAGTGATACTCTTCCTTGTCAGCAGTTAGATATTCTATACTATTATTTACTTTACCTGTTTTTACAGTGCGATATGGTGTTTCCAAAAAACCGTAATCATTAACCCTAGAAAAGGAAGACATAGATAAAATCAAACCAATATTTGGTCCCTCTGGGGTTTCAATTGGACACATTCTACCATAATGACTGTAGTGTACGTCTCTCACTTCAAATCCAGCCCTATCTCTTGAAAGCCCACCTGGACCTAATGCATTTAGTCTTCTTTTGTGAGTTAATTCTGCTAATGGATTAATTTGATCCATAAATTGAGAAAGTTGAGATGACCCAAAAAATTCGTTTATAACTGCAGTGATGGGCTTTATAGAAATCAGTAGTTGTGGAGTTTGTTGCTCAACATCCTGTACGGTCATTCTTTCTTTTATTACTCTTTCTACTCTAGAGAACCCCAATTTTAATTGATTGGATAAAAGCTCTCCAACAGATCGAACCCTTCTATTACCTAAATGGTCAATATCATCATGAAAATAATTTTCCACTTCACTAATTAACATCACAAGATATCTCAATGTTTCAATGATATCTTCCCGTCTAAGTGTACGGTCTTCACACTTACTAAATATTTCAGGTTTGTGATACTCAAATTTACTATTAATTTTATATCTACCCACTTTTCCTAAATCAAAAGTTTTGGGTGAGAAAAATAATCTTTTTAATTCTGATTCTGCATTTTCTACGCTTGAAGGTTCACCAGGTCTCATGATGGAGTGGAATTTTTTAATAGCTTCTTCAAAATCATTCACACCATCTTTTTCCAAACATGATATAATAATTGAATTATCTTTACCATTTGGGAATTCAATTAAATTGACTTCCTTTACTTTCATTTCTTTTAGAATATCTATATTATCTTCATTAATTTTTGAACCAGCTTCTAACATAACTTCACCAGTTTCATAATTTATAATATCAGATATTGTTCTTCTACCTATAATCTTTTTTAAATCTTTAGGAGTAGCTGTTGAAAGTTTTACCTTTGTGGAATTATAAAATAATCTTAATACTTCCTCATTTGAATTTACGGAGGTAGTTTTGCCGTGAAGAGATTTTAATAAAAGTGTTGCAGGAAATTTCTTTTTTCTGTCAATTTTAGCAACTAAAATACCTTTATTATCTATTTCAAACTCTAACCAAGAACCACGATATGGTATCACTCGAGCAGAAAATGTACCTTTTAGCTGGTCAAAAGCAAAGAATATACCTGGAGACCTATGGAGCTGACTAACAACTACTCTCTCCGCTCCATTTATTATAAATGTTCCCTGTTCGGTCATTATGGGAATGTCACCCATGTATACTACTTGCTCTCTAATTTCACCTGTTTCTTTAATAATCAATCTTATTACAGACTTTAATGGCAAAGCGTATGTCGAATCAGTATCCTTGCATTCCTGTTGATCTTTTCGATTTTCACCTAATAAGAAATGGCTATATTCCATAATAACATCCCCATTAGGACTTTCTATTGGAAAAGTTTCTTGAAATACAGCTTCTAAACCTTGGTTGTTTCTCTTAGTTGGATCTTTAACATCAGATTGGATAAACCAATCAAAGGATTTTTTTTGTATTTGGATTAGGTTTGGCAAAAACTCAAGATTGGTAATTTTACCAAAATTAACTCGTTTTCTTTCTATGTGACTGCTCATAAGATAACTCCTGTCCGATTTCACTCGTGACTATGGTGATTGTTTCTAGAGATTTTTTGAAATATGGTTTTAAAAATAGAAATGGGTAATGATACTTTTATAATCGTTGGAGAATAAAAAAATTCCTGTTTGAAAATTAATCTACAATTGTTTTGAATTTTATAATATAACTTTAACAATATATTACTTCTAAATAGTAGTATAATGTTAAAGCTATGCGAGGGCTGAACTTCAACAGATGATGAGTTTCCAATTGCTGTAAAAAAGTTTCCTACAAAGGTCAAACCCTGCACATCTCCCGGTCAGATTTGATAGAATTAAATCTATCAAATGATTTAGTGATTTTATTTAACAAAGTAGTTAAATAGTTATATATATTGGTCGTTTTTAATGATTTGAAATGTGCTTTTCCAAAGTCATTACTTAAATAAATATTTCCTTTCGAATTTTACATTACTAAAAAATTCGAAAGGAATAGCTTCTAAATAGATTATTTAATTTCTATTTGTGCACCAACTGCTTCTAATTTAGCCTTAATTGCATTAGCTTCGTCTTTAGAAATTCCTTCTTTTACAGGTTTTCCACCAGCTTCCACTAAATCTTTTGCTTCTTTAAGACCTAATCCTGTTATCTCTCTAACAACCTTAATAACATCGATTTTTTTGTCACCATGAGCTTTTAAAATTACATTCACTTCACTTGGTTCTTCAGGAGCTGCTGCTGCTGGTGCTCCCCCCACTGCTACTGCTACTGGAGCCGCTGCAGAAATTCCAAATTTTGTTTCCATTGCTTTTACAAGCTCTGCGGCTTGTACGAGTGTTAAATTGCCTATTTGTTCCAATAAGCTATCTGTTGTTGACATACTATCTCCTTCTATTTCTAACGTTTGGTTTTAATTATTTATTTTCCATTTTTTTCGGCAACAGCATTGATTGCTCTAGCCAGACTAGCAATAATTTGATTGATACCACTTGCTATTTGAGTTGTTGGTGTGTTAATTCCCCTAGCAATCATAGAAAGCAGCTCTTCCCTAGAAGGTAATCCTGCTATTGCTTCCACATCTTTTGGAGAAAGAACCTGCCCAGAAAAAAATCCACCTTTTACCTGAAAAGATTCGTTGGTTTTTTTAAAATCTTTACATACTTTTGCTAAGATCGGGAGATTTTCATCTCCAAATATAGCGGCAAGAGGCCCTTTGTATTCCGTACCACCTGTTAAGTCAGGACTATTGTGAGCTGAAGATTCATTTACGGCTCTTAAAAATAAATTATTTTTAATTACTTTTAAATTAGTTTTTTCTAATCGTAATTTCTGTCTTAAATCTTCCATTGCTTTTACGGAGAGCCCACTATAAGAAACTAAAATAAAATTATTTTTTGCTTCTAGGTGTTTTTTTAACTCATCAATTGCTTTTACTTTTTCACCTTGATGAGGTTTAGTTCTATTAAATTGTACCATTTTATTATCTCTTAGTTAACTGTGTTTACAACTTCTTTTGTATCGATCTTAATTCCTACACCCATTGTTGCAGAAACTGCTAAGTTTTTTAAATAATCACCTTTAGCATCGGATGGCTTATCTTTCATTAAAGCTGTGATGACTGCCCTTACATTATCAATGAGTTTTATTTTATCAAAAGACATCTTACCTACACCTAAATGTATGACACCACCCTTATCAGGACGATACTCTACTCTACCACTTTTTAGCTCATTAATTGCTTTGGTGACATCATTTGTTACAGTTCCAGCTTTTGGTTTTGGCATTAGACCTTTTCTTCCCAAAACAGGACCCAGCTTTCCAACATCCTTCATCATATCAGGAGTGGCAACACATGCATCAAAGTCCGTCCAACCTCCAGCAACTTTTTCTATTAAATCAGAATCTCCAACAAAATCAGCTCCAGCTGCTTTTGCTTCATTTTGTTTGTCACCCTTACAAAAAACTAATACTCTTACTTTTTTTCCAGTTCCATGGGGGAGAGAAATAGTTCCCCTAACATTTTGAAGACTTTTATAATTAACTTGCGTAGCAATTTCTAAAGTACCATCAAATTTTGAATAAGACGTTTCTTTTGCCAAACCAATTGCATCTTCTAAATTGTATAGTTTAGTTCTATCTACTTTTGTATATAGAGCTTTATATTTTTTACCGCGTTTCATTTAAGCATATCCCCTATAATTCTACATTGACACCCATGGATCGACAGGTTCCAGCGATGATTTTTATTGCCGCAGGTAAATCATTTGCATTTAAGTCTTCCATTTTGGTCTTAGCGATTTCTTCAAGTTGTTTTTGAGTAATACTTCCCACTTTATTAATATGAGGAGTCCCAGAACCAGATTCAATTCCAATTGCCTTTTTTACTAACAATGCGGCGGGAGGGGATTTTGTAATAAAGGTAAAACTTTTATCTGAAAAGGCAGTGATAACGACAGGGAGTTTCATTCCCATTTGCGCTTTTGTTCTCTCATTAAACTGCTTACAAAATTCCATTATGTTCAGTCCAGCCTGTCCTAATGCTGGACCAACAGGAGGAGCAGGATTAGCTTTCCCTGCTTCTACTTGAAGTTTTATTTGTTTTACTACTTTTTTTGCGGCCATTTTTTAAAGTTCCTCAAATAATATTATGGTTTTCCAACCTGCAGAAAATCAAGTTCCACAGGAGTAGATCTACCAAAGATTTCTACTTTTACTCTTAAACGCCCTTTTTCGGGATAAATTTCATCAACGACTCCACTAAAATTAGCAAAAGGACCATCTATAATCTTTAAAGACTCACCAACTTTATATAAAAGACGGGGTTTTGATTGTGTTTCATCAGTTTGAACATCCCCCATTTCATTAAAGAGGTTCTTAACCTCTTCTAAAGTTAGTGGATCTGGCTTTGTTTTTGAACCAACAAAAGTCGAGACAGAAGGTAGGTTTTGAACTAGATATTGCATATCATCATTCATTTCCATTTCTATGAGAAGGTAACCTGGCATTAGCCTTTTTCTGGTTATTTTCTTCTTCCCATTCTTCATCTCAGCTACATCCATAGTGGGAATTTTTATTTGGATGACTTTATCCTGTAAATTATGCTGGGAAACCAATTTTTCAATATTAGATTTCACCTTATTTTCGTGACCGGAATAAACCTGCAGGACATACCATTTTACTGACATAAATTACTCCGGAAAAAATTATCCAGCTAACTCCCAAAATTTCTTCAGAAGCCATACAAATAATGAATCTGTTACAAAAATAAATAGAGAAAAGAAAACTACAGTCACCAAAACTACACCTGTAGATTTAACAACTTCTTCTTTAGATGGCCAACTTACTTTTTCTAGTTCTGCCCTGCATTCTTTTAAAAATATCACTGTATTCATAGTTTTTAATCACTGTTTTTTATGGCAGGCCCGGAGAGAATCGAACTCCCACCAAGGACTTTGGAGATCCTAGTTCTACCATTAAACTACAGGCCTTGGTTTTTAGCCAGTTAACAGCCCTCTACCAGATTTGAACTGGTGACCCCTTCCTTACCATGGAAGTGCTCTACCAACTGAGCTAAAAGGGCAACTTCACATTCAAACGGCTTGAAAATATCACTATTTTGCAAGGTCACTATGCGTCAAGGTAATTTCATCTTTTTTTCTCTGAGCATTATTTTATTTCTGAGAAAATTTATCCGATTATATACAAATCTAGGTAGGATTGTCTCTTCTAATTGTTTTTCTAATTGCAGTAAAATTGACCAGGCTCTTGTGAAATTCCCGACAGCTATATAAATTTTTATTAATTGCATTAGATTTCTCCAATCCATACCATCTCTCACACGAACCCTTTCTGCAGTTTCAATTGCTTCGATGAAATTCCCTAATTTGTAGTGCAAGAATGCGCAATAAAAAATAACTTTGGTATCCGATGGAATCATCTCACAATATTTTTCTAAGCAAAGAATAGCTTTCAAAAAATCTCTATTTCTTATATATATCAAACCCATCTTTTTCCACTCGTAAGGATTTGGAATTTCTCCTCCGAGATAGCTTTCCCATTTTAAATAAGAGACTACCTTTTCATTAAAATTAACCGGAACTGTTTCCCATATTTCTTCTGGGGATCTTTTTGATTCTGGAATTTGAACGCTCAACAAAGAAATATCATCTGTTAATTTAAATTTTTGCTTGATCACGTTCAAAATTTTATGAATATCACCCTCGCCCTCTCTTACAAAATCCAGGAAGAGGTCATGATCATAATTCATAACCTCTTCTACGCCATGAATTTTGATTACATCATCTCTCCCATCCGAGCCACAAATAAAGATATCACCCTGCTTTAACTGAAAACAAGTAAATTGCAAAGGTTGATCTCCTACAATTGCTCCTAGCTTTCGATGAGATTTTTCGGGAATTAAAAAAGCCGCAATTTTATCTCTGAACAAAACAGGATCGGGGTGTTCAGCATCTATATAGTATAAAAAACCGGTGTCATTCTCGACCATACCCAAAACCACTGATGTAAGCATGGTTCCATCGAAACTTTCGAATACTCTGTGTAATTCTATAAATGCTTTTTTTAGCCAGATTTCTGGATGATAGTTTTTAAATACTTCTTCGAATCGGGTTCTTTCAATAAGTGAATCAAAAACAGCACCCAATACCAAAGCTCCGCCAGCTCCTTGTATGGATTTACCCATCGCATCCGCACTTAAAAATACTGTTACATTTCGTCCTCTTAATACAACTGTATCCGCCCTACAAAGATCTCCCCCAATTTCAGAGGCCCACCTTTGGAATTGAAATTTTTTATATTGTTCGGTAACATAATCAACTTTTACATCCAAGGGCATTGACATGTTTAATCCCAAGGGTCTTAACAAAAGTGAGGTTAGGTAGTAATCTCCATCCTGTTGCTTTTTTAGTTTAGTTAGAGTTTCAAGGGATTGACTTAGCTCTTTAGTTCTCTCTTCCACTTTAGATTCTAATTCAGAATTTAAATCTTTAATTTGATTGTAGAGTTTACGTAATGATCTGATAACCGTACCGATCAAAAAACCTTGATGACCAAATTCATCCGTTGAAAAAACAGAACTTTCAATTTCAAATTCACCCCGAGCTACACGCATTAATGTTTCATTGTTATATTGAAGAGATAGCCTTAAAGTTCTGGCAAATGTAGTACTAACAATTAACATAGATAGCAAAGCCCAAATTGATAAAATAATTATATGTAGAATGGGATTTTCTAGGTTGATATCCTGTTTAATTACGGAGTAAAGAATATACCCTAAAATAGATGTGGGAATAATTGCCACAGAAAATATAGCTAAAAATACACGCTTCATGGCACTTAAATATTTCACTTTTTTAATTGGTACGTAAATTTTCATGAGTGTAGGCAAACGTAAAAGTTTTCCGATAAAGTGTTCTGTTGTATAGAGATACATAACAACTGAAATTGGTAAGACAAAAAGTAATCCGAATATAGAAGTATAAAAGATAGATGAGGGTAAGGTTCCCGTCAGTATATAAAATAATGCTAATGCACCTATTATTCCAAAGATCCACCTAAAGATGATCATTTGGACTTCCACAATAGGATAATTAAGAATTCTTAATTTCAATTCTTTTTGATCATGAATGTTTAAACTTTCACTGGAAATTTTATCAAATTCAAAAAAGAGATGATTTAATTTTTTAGTTCTAAACCTAACCCCCCAAACAACAGTAAATATACCTACTACACTGCCACTAAAAGCTATATATTTCATATCCTCACTGTTTCCCCTACTTCCCAATACAGAAATAAAATAGATGATTGTTGGTAATGGAAATAGAGATGTGAATAACTCTAATCTTAGATTTAAATTTTTGATAAAGGATTGCCTATTTGGCATACTAATATAAGTTTTTTTTCATTTTTAAAAGTAAAGAAAAAATTAATTTTCTATTATTTCACAAATTACTGCTGTATAATTATCATTACAATATGTTTTTTTCTGTTCTTTTAAAAGTAGCATAGTTTTATCCAATAATGAAGACTTTATTTTAAATTCAGATTCAATCTTTAAATCATCTAGCTCACCAAATACACCATCCGAAAATAACAAAAATATATCTCCCGGCTCCGTAGAGATTGTAAGGAAATCTGGTGCTACATTTTGTTCAAAACCCAATGACTTAATGACCATATTTTTCCAAGGATGATTAGCCGCTTCTTCTTTTGATATTTTTTTGGAGAGAATCATTTGATTTATATAAGTATGATCATTCGTTAGACATTGTAATTTTCCATTTCTAATTTGATACAATCTCGTATCACCTAAGTGAGATACAAATAACTCTTTTTCTATTAATAAAGCAGTAGTACAAACTGCTCCCATATCTTTATAATTATTAGTTTTTTTTACATTTAATAGAAATTTGTTTGCTACCTGAAAAAGATTGTGGTAGTTACTTAAAAATTCTTTCTTAGAATAAGAAGTCAAACTAGTCTGAAAACTTTGAAGAATTACATCCCTTGCAACATCACCATCTCCCATTCCACCCATTCCATCAATAAGTGCCAAAAAAAGTTGATCGGAAACTGAATTAGTTGTGTGAAAGATCTTCTCTTCTGAATAAGAGTCCGAACTAATTAAGTTATCACCTTCAAATCCATGAATTAAAAATCCATCTTCATTTTTTTTTCTAACATATCCTAAAAAGGAATAGGCAATAAGATTTAGTTTCATATTATTTATATCTCATAAATTTAATTAAGATTTCATCAAAAATATTAAAAAATATCCCGTCAACCAAGGTTTTTAATATAAGTAATTGTATTATTATCATATTTTATATATACTTTTTATTTCTTGGAATATTGCAAAAATAGAAATTAATCACAATATGTTATTTCCAAATTATCCTTAAGAATTACTTCTTAAAAACTTAATATCTAATATAGAGAATGGAATTAGATTATATAGCAAATCAAATATGTCCAAATGCTAATTTAAATTTCCATCCTTTAGCATTTGTAGTTTTTCTAATACGTGAGGCTTATGATAAAATGCTGCAAGTCCTATAATGAATGTATTTGGAGTAAACATTAAATAGAAGATAATATACATCCAATCTAGCATCTGAACTTTCTTGTTTTATGTTTATTTTTCATTTACCAAAATTCTTTATCATTCATTAAATTAATATCTATTTTATGGTGTTATGACTTTCCTATACTATAGACAGACTGGTCTTTCTATAGTTAAAAAATGAATTGGTAGATTCACAAATTCACTTCAAATCTACCAATTCATGGTTGATTTGAAATATTATTTTATTTTAGAAAACAATGAATCTTACTCTGATTGACGAATAGTATGCTTTTAAAATCGTTGTTTTAAGAATCACTGGAGAATATTTAATAATGGCAAATTTACGTTCATCAAAAAAGGACATTCGAAGATCAGAAAGAAGAAAAGAAAGAAATTCTCAACAAAAAGCAACAATTAGAACATTTGCAAAGAATATTTTAAAATCATTAAAAGCGGGAAATAAAGAAGAAGCTCAGACTCTTTTTTCAAACTACGCATCCCTTGTTGATAAAGCGGCAAAAAAAAATATCATTCATAAAAAAAATGCTGATCGTAAAAAAAGTCGTATGGCTTTGAGAATTACAGCAGTTAAGATCTAATTAGAAATAAATTAAATCTAGTAGACAAATAAACCGTTTAAAAATCTATGTAAGTATCTGAAGGGCGATTAGCTCAGCTGGGAGAGCAGCTGCCTTACAAGCAGCGGGTCGGCAGTTCAATCCTGTCATCGCCCAAATTCCTTCATCAAACATGGCCTCCACTACAAAACCTAATAATTTAATGATTTCAGTCTCTGGAATCAGAGGAAAAATCCCCGAGGGACTTTTTCTAGATAATATAATACTTTATACCAATGCATTTATAGAAGCAATTTACCCCAGAACAGTTGTAATAGGTAGGGACTCAAGACCCTCGGGAAATTATATAGAGCATTTAATTACCGGTATTTTACTCTCAAAAGGAATAGATGTAATTTCTTTGGGGATAGTTCCCACACCAACCCTGAAGGCTGTAGTTAAATCTACTAATTCTTCTGGTGGGATCATGATTTCTGCCTCTCACAATCCTATTGAATGGAATGCATTT
>CANGZW010000092.1 GCA_947458405.1 Leptospiraceae bacterium | reverse complement strand
CTTATTTAAAATCCTATGCTAAAAAATTTAACCTGGAATCAGAGATTCAATTTAATTCCAATATTTTAAATGTAGTACAAAATCGAGATAATTGGCAATTAGAAATTGAAGGGAAGGGTGTATTCGATTACCATTCAGTAATTATAGCAAATGGTCATCACTGGCATACAAGATATCCCCAATTAAAAGGAAATTTTTCAGGTGAAATCTTACACTCCAAAGATTACAAGACACCCGATAGTATTAGGGGAAAACGAATTTTAGTTGTAGGAGGGGGAAATTCGGCATTTGATATTGCCGTAGATGCGGGAGAAATTTCGGAAGAAAGTCATATATCAATGCGGTCGGGAAGATGGATAATACCAAAAACTTTTTTTGGCGTACCTTCAGCTGATGTAATGCAACCCTGGTTACCAAAATGGTTTACCAAGAATTTTGTTAAGACATTAATTTTTATTCAATTTGGAAAATATTCCGACTATGGACTTCCCGAACCAAAGGATGAAATTTTTGAGAGACACCCAACTATTAATTCTCAATTTTTATACTTTATGAAACATGGTCGTATTTCACCCCACCCCGAAATACAGAGAGTTGAAAATAAAACTGTTATCTTCAAAGATAATTCAAGTATTGAAGTTGATACAATTATTTTTGCAACTGGATTTCATGCTACTCTTCCTATGCTTAAATCTTTAAATTTAAAATACAATCATAATGGTATGCCAGAGTTAATAAATGGGATGTTTCCTAAAGAATATAAAAATATTTACATTTTAGGAATGGGGCAACCAAGATATGGTGCGGGCCCATTGGTATCTTTGGCATCGGAAATGATTTGTGACACAATAAATATATCCGATGATCTACAAAAACCATTAGGTTATACACTCTCTAGAATGGGAGCGGAACCACTAGAAAAAGAGGCATTAGATCCTTTTGAAGTTATGGATAGAATCAAAAATTTTCGTAAAATTATTCCATTTTTACCGACCATTGAAAAAATTTTTTCCGTTGTCCCTGAATTTATATTACCCGGAACAATCAATAATATCAGGAATAATTATAAATTTTCATCACCAGACTCTGTAGTACTAAAAAATATCTAGGAGAGATATATGAACAAAAAAAGTAAAAAAGTTTTACCCTTAGTTAGAAAGCCAGACTTTAATTTTGATAATTTGGATATTCATTATTTAAACAATAATCCAGTTGCAACCCATTTCATAAATAGCCTTCATATGATTTTTCCCGATGGAGAAAAATATTTTATTCGAAGCGTAAAGGCTTTTAGTCATAAAATTACAGATCCAGAACTCCAAGAAAGAGTGCGTGCCTTTATAAGCCAAGAAGCACAGCACATGAATGCCCACAAAAAATTATGGGAAAAATTAAAAGAACAGTCCATAGCGGCTGACTTATTTTTGAGGTTTTATAATTATACTTCCTTTGAATTGATTGAGCCATTTACAAGAAAATTTTTAGGCGATGAGTTCCCATTGGCAGTTACTGCGGCCCTGGAGCATTATACAGCAGTAATGGCTGAGGTTGCTCTGTACGACAATGGAGAAATACTGAGGGATGTTCCTTTGGAGATGAAAAATATGCTACTTTGGCATGCCGCAGAAGAAATTGAACACAAGGCTGTTGCGTATGACGTTTATGAAGAAGTTCAGGGAAGTTATCCAATTAGAGTCGCAGGTATGATTTATGCCACTTTTCTTTTGAGTTTTTATACTTTCTTAGGACAGGCTATGTTTATGGGATTTGATAGAAGCATAAATTGGTTTGACATAAAAGATCAGACTGAAAGATTTGGAACAAGGACAAAGCCTTTATTTGAAGGTGTTTTTAAGAATTTATTCGAGTATTTTCAAATAGATTTTCACCCTGATAATAGAGATAACTCTAAACTATCAGATGAATTTTTAAAAGATTTTTCAAGTGACTTGTCAAAAAAAGTAGTAAATAATTAAAACTTTTGTATTGCAAAATATGACTTTGCATAAAAGGAAAAGCGAAATATGTTTACAGAGATTTTTAAAGCATTACCAGAAGATTTTCAAATTTCAACAGGTGAGTTTATATATAATTCCTATTATGAGTTTCTATATTCACTAGCGGGTGCCAAAAGAAATTCAATTGAAATTAATGGATTTCGGGTACAATATTTTACTGCGGGTAATGTAAAAAAACCAACTCTGGTTTTTTTACATGGCTTTTCTGATTCCAAAGAAAGTTATCTACCAATATCGATCCTGTTAAAAGATAATTACCATATTGTAGTTCTTGATTTACCGGGGTTCGGTAAAAGTGATAGACCAGCAACTAAATATTCTATATCCCAATATGCAAAATGGGTAAATGTGTTTTTAGAGAAATTATCTATCACGGGGGCATATTTTTCCGGGAATTCAATGGGTGGTGCAATTCTCATGGAAATTGTTACAAGACATCCCGAAAGAGTAAAAGCTCAGGCATTATTGAGCTCGGCAGGACTTGTACTACATTCAAACTCTTTAAATCTTTACGATCTTTATTTTTATGGAAAAAATTTGTTTCAGATTGAAAATGAAGATGATTTTAATTTTTTCTTATCCTATTTAGTTCATAATCCCAATCGCTTTCCCCTTCCTGTGAGAAAGCATCTTTTTCATAAGTATATTGTAAATAGTACATGGTATACAAAATTATTAAATGACCTTTTACATGATACAATTCACACTGAAGAACTAAAAATATTACATCATAAAAATATCAAAAATATAAACATAGAAACACATATAATATGGGGTAAGGAAGATAAAATCTTTCCATTAGATATTGGTTATGAACTTAATGATATGATACCAAATTCAAAAATGAAAGTTTATGAAAATGTAGGACATGCTCCTCATATGGAAGCTACTGTGGAATTATCAGAATATTTTAAAAATATATTTCGTTAATTAATTTATAGGGGGTTCTTTCTCTAATTTTGAGAATCCCTTTTCAATATCCGTTCGATAGTTCATCATATATAAAATATTAAATTCTTTAGGATATTCCATCCATTTTTTTAAATTCTCTAGAGTTTGATAATTATAATGAAAAGGAAATGAATCCGGAAATTTTTCCCCCTGTGGAAAACCGTATGACTTAGCTCCTGCTGTTAATGTTCGAACAATTATACTTTTTTCACTAATAGGTAAGGATTTTATATTTTGTCTATATTCTTTGGGAAATTTAAAATATTCTTCAGCATTTGATGTATACATTAAATTAATTGTCTTACCTTCTGCACTTAACATTTTAGAAATTTCATTTATTGAAATATCTCCGGTTAGATCTCCATTTACAGGTATGATTTTATCATTGATTGCTAAATTTTTTAGATATTGAAAATCATTATTATTATGTGAAAATGTGTCTAACTTAAAGTTGGAGTGCATGTATTCTAATTCACTGAGCCTTTCAGGAACTCCAATACCTGGCTTTAATCCGATTGTATGACCAATTAATAGATCCTCTTTTTCATCCCCTGCATTGTTACTTATAAATTGAATAGTAGAATTTTTATTTTTTCTTTCCCAGAAATTTTTAAATTCACTGTAATTGTTTGTATTCTTTAAAAAAAACACATGCAATCGATTTACTTTAACAATCTCAGGATCAAAATCCAAGAGAATTATGAATTCACTTTTTGCCCTCGCCGCCAGGCTTAAGTTTTGATCGGTGCCCACACCTAAGTACACCCCTTTAAGATCCTTGATTACATTCCAAAAAAGATCGATCCTTCTCTCATTAGAGGCAGGATAGTGTTCAGCGAGTAGTCCCCTTTTTTTTTTGGGTATATCGAATTTTTCTAGTTGAAATTTAATTATTTTTTCAGTTTTAATTTCTTTTTTTTCAACTGGTGCACAGGCAAAAAGTAATAAAAGGAGACTAAGGATATGATTCACGCTTCCATCCTTTGTTTTGTTGCTTATAAGAGAACTATTTTTTTCTAAATTCAACTATTATCCCCAAATCTTTTTCCGATGACGGGAACAAGCAATCCATTTAACTGGTCAAAGAATTAGAGATAATTTGCACTAACTCTAGTGGTTTGGTATCTAAGTAAAAAAGAGAATAAAATTTTCTTTTTATCTTTAAATTAATTTAAACTACTTTAAAAATGGAGGAAGGATAATTCAAATGAAACCATCTAAGTTCAAATATATTTTTTTAGGGATACTATTTACACTTTTAGGATCCATACTATCACCCATAATTTTTCATTCTACACAATCTGATTTTTTTCTACAGGCGGATACTAAAAAAGATGTATCACCTGCCAGACAACAAGCAATAAGTTTAGAACAGGCATTTCAGGAAGTTTTTGATTCCGTATCACCTAGTGTTGTTTCAATTGCTACAGAAAGAACTGTGAAATTTAAAAACAGTCCATTTCCTCTCGATCCATTTTTTGATCAATTTGGTGGTGGAATGGGTGGACGCGGTCAGGAATTTAAACAAAAACAGAGTGGCCTGGGATCTGGAGTAATACTTAACGATGAGGGTTATATTCTTACCAATGAACACGTAATACGTGATATGGACAAATTGACAGTAAAATTAAAAAATAAAAAAACTTATGACGCAAAACTCATAGGATTTGATAAAACTTTAGATCTGGCTCTCTTAAAAATAAAACCCATCTCTGGATCTGAATTAATCCCGGCTGTCTTGGGAGATTCTTCAAAAGTTCATGTTGGTAATTGGGCTATTGCAATAGGGGCTCCCCTTGGATTTGAACAATCTTTTACAGTAGGTGTTGTGAGTGCGGTTGCCAGGGGAGGAATCGACTCTAGTGGATTGAGTTATATCCAAACCGATGCCGCTATTAATCAAGGAAATAGTGGGGGACCATTACTCAATATCAATGGAGAAGTGATAGGTATCAATAGAATGATAGCTTCCCAAAGTGGAGGAAGTGTGGGAATTGGATTTACGATTCCTATCAATGACGCTAAAAAAATTGTTGAAGAGTTAAAAACAAATGGTAAAGTCAAGAGAGCTTGGCTCGGCATAGGACTAGACTCAATTTCAGAAGAAGATGTTAAAGAATTAAAACTTAGTGATTCCAAAGGGGCTGTTGTAAAACAAATTATGGAAGGATCCCCTGCTTCGAGCTCAGGAATACAAGTACAGGATGTTGTTTTGAAATTGAACGAAAAAGATATAGAGACTCCTGAGGATGTAATCTCTTATGTGAGGGAATCAAAGATTGGTAGAAAGATTGAAATGAAAATCAGTAGAAAAGGACAAAATGTCAAATTATTTATAACAACAGCAGAAAGGCCTAATTGATTGAGTGAAAGAATCTTTCAAGCTGAAGACTCTTCCACTGATGAAGAGTCTTTACGTCCTACAAAATTTGATGATTTTATAGGTCAAAGAGATATATTAGATAATTTAAAAGTATTTATCGAGGCTTGCAAAAAAAGAGGAAATTCCCTAGATCATGTACTACTTAGTGGTCCTCCCGGATTGGGTAAAACTACCTTAGCCGGAATCATAGCAGGAGAGCTGGGTTCAAACCTAACAATAACATCCGCTCAAGTAATATCAAAGGGTGCTGATTTAGCTAGATTTCTGACACTCCTGAACGAAAAAGATATATTATTTATTGATGAAATCCATTCATTGTCCAGAAATCTAGAAGAAATTTTATACCCAGCGATGGAAGATTATAAAATAGATTTAGTTTTGGGAGAAGGTATTACCGCACAAAGTGTTCAAATTCCTTTAAAAAATTATACTCTAGTCGGAGCAACCACCCGAAATGGAATGATCAGTGAGCCATTAAAAAATAGATTTGGAATACAACTTCGTTTGGATTACTATACAGATGAAGAAATGAAACAAATTGTCACACGATCTGCAATGATCTTGAACTTGGATATAGAAGATAGTGCCTGTTTGGAGATTGGAAGACGAAGCCGAAAAACTCCACGAATCGCTAATCATCTATTGAAAAGGGTAAGGGATTTTGCCGATGTCAAAAATAACGGCTTCGTATCTATCGAAATTTGTAAAAATGCCCTGGAGAGATTGGGAGTTGATGAATTGGGTCTGGATAACACTGACCGTAAAATTCTCGAATGTATGATAGAAAGATACAGGGGTGGTCCCGTTGGGCTTAAATCAATTGCTGTTGTTGTTGGAGAGGAGGAGAGAACGATTGAAGATACCTATGAGCCCTATTTGGTTAGAATTGGTCTTATCAATCGAACTCCCGGGGGAAGGGTGGTCTCAAATTTAGCCTATAATCATTTAAAATTGGAGAAAAGGTTTGAAGAAAGAAACTTTCTCTTCTGAGATGGAAGACTTAGATGAGGATGAAAAAAGATTATTTTTTTCATCTGCCATCGTAGTACTCTTTCTATCACTAATTGTATCTCACTTATTCACAAGGAATCTTCTATGGAAAATGCTGGGAACAGAAAGTATAATTGAAGTAGCAGAAAAATCAAAAATTAGAGATAAAGTATATAACGTCCTCCTTGAACAAGAATTTAAAGATAAAACAATTAAAGATGAAATAAAAGCTCTCTCCGATGAGGATGCCGCAGGGACTGGGGGACTCACAGAAAAACAGGGATTTCATACCCAAAGCCCTTTTTATGAATTTATGATGGGAGGACTTCCTTCTACCCCAAGCCCGGAAGAGAAGCAGAAAAAACCAAATGATAAAGAGGAGGAATTGTTCGAAGTAGGGATTTTTCATGCAGATCCCGTAGCTAAAATAATTCCAAGACCGGCCTCAACTCCGAGCCAGCAGAGCCAGGGAGAAATGACCAAAATTCCATTTAATTATAGATTTGAACAAGACTTTCGTTTTGCATGGGATGGGTCAAAGATTATTTCATTGCCCCGAAAACAATTAGCCGGTTACCATTATTTCAGAAATATGATCAGAAAAATTGAAAGTAGCTTTTATGCCCCCGGGGGTGGAAATATTGCCTACAGAGATATGGCTGGAACTGTTATAAGGGAAGGGATATTACCCGGGGAAGTGAAGGTTCAATTTTTACTAAATGACCTTGGAGATGTAATAGACGTTAAACTTATGTCAAGTCAGGGTCAAAAAATTGTAGAATCTGCTTGTGTTGAGTCAATTCGAGGACAGAATTTTGGAGTTGTTCCTCCAGAAGTCAAAGAAAATGGCTTAATTTATGGAATAAATTTCATTTTTCCAGATCTTTTTAGAAGGTAGATAAAAAAAAGAACTATTTAGAACAACTTGAGAAATGGGCTTGAATATTCCGAAAATAGAGATAGTATTGAATGCCGGAGTCTCGAAATGAATCATTTTATTGGAACTATTTTTATAATTATTATTACTTTATACATATCCCCATTCACACTATTAGCTGAGAAATCTCTAGAACTCAATTCTGAAGAAAAGCAACTGAGAAGAGAAAAATTAAAAAAATTTACCAAAGACACTTTCGTAAATAGATCAAACGAGAGAGCAGACGAAGAAACTAAGAAAGCTGATTATGAAACAGGTAGAAAAATCGCCCAGTTGATTATGAGTGGAGCCAAAGATTCTTCCGGGCGGGGTCTAACAATTCGGAGAGTGGAAGCAAAAGAAGAGGGAAAATTTGGAGGAGATATTATTGAATTTTCGGAGAATATAAATTTTGGACATGTGAATACAATTGTAAGAATAGTAACGGGATATATTAAAGAAATTTATAATTATTCATCAGAAGATTCTGAACTACTTGCTCTATACATGGTGTATTACAATTTAAAACACAGACAGGATGAGGATTATTTTTCTAATTCATTTAATGCTGGATTAATAAGTAGTACAACTAAAGATAAGATCGGACTTGATGAGAATTTTGAAGATTGGAAAGGACAAACACAATTTATAATACCAACTGAAAAAAATATTTTAAAAGGAGGAGGAGTTGATATAGCCACTTTTGAAATTGAAGATCAGGTTAATACTGAATTAGATATCCAAAAAGATGGTCAAGAAACTAAGAAAAAATATAGTAATCTTCAAAATAAAAAGATAAAAGTAGAGAAAGAGGAAAGTGAAAAAAAATTAATTTCCTCTAAAAATAAGGAAAACGAAATAGTTGAAAAGAAAAAAATAACAGATGAAAAAATTAAAGAACTCTTAAAAGACCCTGAAAAAAATAAAATAGAATTAGAAAAAGTTGAAACTGAAAAAGATAAAATTCAAGAAGAATATACAAAAATAGAGGAAGAGAAAAAGAGCATAGAAAAAAAAGCAGTTCAGGTAACACAACGGGAAGAAATGAGAAAAGTTGGACTTACCAGTGAAAAGGAATACAAGGAAGCTGTAAAAAATAAAAAGCTCCCTGAAGTCTATATTGACCCATCCACTATGGAAGTAAAAACCAAAGGAACCCAACAAACAGAAGGAATTTCCGGTTTAAGTGGTAGTACAAATTTTAAAGATAAAAATGGAAATGAAATAGATAAAAATAAAAAAGAAGTATATTCGGGATCAGCAAATTCTGTGGGAATTCCCAATTATAAAAATAAAGGTGTTGCAGGAGAGAAAGATATAGACAAAAATTCAAAGGATAACAACTCCTCATCTTCCAAAAATAACTCTGTATCACAAAATGATGGAAATTCAAAATCTTCAGGTTATGATAACAACATCAATTCAGGGGATGCTAAAAATAATAAAAATTTAAATTCCTCGAATTCGGGGAATAACAATTCAAAAAACCAAGGACTTTTGTCCCAGGAAGGACAAAATTCAAAGGTCACACCAAAATTTTCCAATATGGATTCAGATGGATCGAATGGAACAAATGGAAATAATGGGATAAATGGTAGCAATATAGGGAATGATGGGACAGTTAAAGATAGCCAGGGTAATATTATTTCTAATAATAGGGACTCAAAAAATAACCAAAATAATTCTTCAGGTAATAAAAATTCATTATCTCTATTAGATAAAAATAGCTCAATATCTAATCCCTTACAAGATGCATTAAATAACCAAATAAATAATAAATCCAAAAAGAATAACTCTTCAGTTGACGGCTCCAATAGTAATACAATTGATAATTTAAATTCAAAAAATATATTAAAATTAGCAGAAGAACCTAAAAAGAAGGTCATGATAAAAGTTGTAGACCAATACAATCTAGCTTTTCATGCCAGAAAAATGAATATCTCAGCTAGAGAATTTTTAAAAGGACAGGGAACAGGTTTTATTATCATAGGTAAAAAACTACCAGTAAAAGGTGAAGATCTTTCCTTATTTTTGGTAGATGCAGAAGAATTTGAAATTAAGGCTAACGCGGGAGGAATCGTACTACATAAAAACTCTCCTTTACTGTACTACTATGATAAAATAATTGTATATGAAAAATTTAAAGGAGCAGTTTACCTAACTCAGTTAAATATGAAACTAGAGTTAGATTTTAGAAGCCCGGAACCAATAGATCCCGATACTAGTGTTACAATTGATGGTGAAACAGTATCATTAATGAGGTTTGTTCCGGAGGATAATACTTTTCAAACAATTAACTATAATCGAAGCGATTTTACATTGTTAAAAGAATAGTTTAATGAAAAAATATTGGTTATTTAAGTCGGAACCTGATGTATTTTCCATAGATAATTTAATAAAATTACCCGAATCCTCAAGTACATGGGAAGGAATAAGAAATTACCAAGCCAGAAATTCTCTTAGAGATGATGTATCAATCGGGGATGAAGTATTTTTTTATCATAGTAGAATTGATCCAATTGGAATTGTTGGAACTATGGAAGTTATAAAAAATGGATATCCAGATCACTTTTCATTTGATAAAAAAAGTAAGTACTATGATATAAAAAGTAAAAAAGAAAACCCAACTTGGTTTATGGTGGATGTTAAATTTCAAAGAAAATTTAAAAATATAATTCCACTTTCAGAATTAAGAAAACATTTCGAACTATCCAAAATGGTATTACTACAAAAAGGATCCAGACTATCCATTCAACCGGTGACAGAATCCGAATTCAAATTTATCATGGATAATTTATCTACATGAAAATTGTATGCATAGGCTCCCATCCCGATGATGTTGAATTGGCTATGGGTGGAACAATACTCAGAATTATTGAAAAAGGAAATGAAATTATTATTGTAGATCTATCGAATGGAGAACCAACTCCTTATGGATCTATTGAAATACGAGAAAAAGAAAGTCAACAAGCGGCAAACATTTTAGGTGTAAGAAGAATTACATTAAATAATAAAAATAGATATATATTTGATACCATAGAAGCAAGAGAAGAGCTGGCTGAAATCTTTAGAGAATTTCAACCGGATATAATTTTTACCCATTATGAATTTGATACACATCCAGATCACACTAATGCATCTAAACTAACAGAAGCCGCAAGATTTTACTCTAAATTGACTAAATCTAATATGAAGGGTAATCCTTTTTTCCCTAAAAAAATTATATACTATTTTCCCAATCACACTCATCTTAACTTATTACCATCATTTTGTATTGATATATCCAAATTTATTGAAACTAAAGTAAAATTATTACATGCCTATCATTCTCAATTTATAGCCAAGGGAAGCGGAATCATTATTGATGAGATAAAACAGATAAATAGATATTTTGGACTAAGAATAAATAAAGAATTTGCAGAACCATTTTTTGTAAAAGAAACAATTGATTTAGATTTTTTTAAAGATTTAATATAAAAGAGAAATTATGATAAAAGATATTATTTGGAATACTTCTTTTGATGAAGTATATAAGAAAGTAAAATATTACAAAGAAAATAAAAGTACTCCAACTGGTTTATCAAAAAAAAAATACCTTGAAATTCATGAAGATATTAAAAAATTTATAGAAACAAAATTTAATACTAAAATAAAAAATGATTTTATTTATGTTACCGGTCATCAACCAGAAATATTTCATCCCGGGATATTATTTAAAGATTTATTACTCAATAAATTATCTATAATGCACAATGCGTTTCCATTACATTTAAATGTTGATACAGATATTTTTGAGTTTAAGTATATTTATCCTCAAATAGATGAAAATATCTTAGTCATAAATAAATTTGAGTATCATCAGGATAGGTTATTTATGTTTGAAGATTTCAATTTAGACAAAGAAACTGAATTACTTAAAATTTTAAATGATCAGGAAATTGTTTTAAAAGAAATTCTATCTGAAAGTGTATATGAATTTGCTTTAGAATATATAAATAGAATTAAAAAGTTAATTAATTCTAAAGAAAAATTTCATAACATTTCTAATATAATTAGAAATAATTTTTTAATTAATAATAATATGGATATACCTACTATAAAATTAAGTGAATTTATAAAACTTGATTCCTTTCAATATTTTGTTGAGTTAATATCTAACCGAAATTCTGAATTTATTGAAATGCATAATACCTCTTTGAGAAATTATAGGGAATTACATAAAATAAAAAATCATGCCCAACCAATTCCTGATATGATAATAAATGAATTACCATTTTGGGAGTTAAATATAGAGGATGGAAATAGAACTCATGCAAAATTACCTTTCAATTTAAGTACTACATATTCACCAAGAGCTATAACAAATACTATGTATATAAGACTTTTTTTAAGTGATTTATTTATACATGGTAGAGGTGGAGCAAGATATGAAGCTATTTCAGATGGTATAATTGAAAATTTTTTTGGTTCAAAATCCTCTCCATATTTTGTTGCTTCTGCAACCTTACACTTAGATAATAATAACAATTTTAAAACTCTAAATATATCTTTAAATGAATTAAATGTTATATTAAGAGATCTAAATTATTCTCCTGAAAAATTCATTGAACCCACGGATAATTTAAAAATAGAGAAAACTAAATTACAGGAAAGATTTAAAAATCAAAATGAGGATAAAAAATACCTAACTCAAGAAATTCAAAAAATTAATGAAGTTATTAAAGAAAAAATCAAAGAGAAAATAGAGTACTATGAAAAATTAAAAGAAAACTATGACCAATTCCATAAAAATAAAGAGTCATTAGAGAATCGTGAATATCCTTTTTTTTACTACAATATGAATGAGTTAATTTTAGAAGTAGAAAAACTCAGTCAATTAAAAAACAATTAGTACTCAATTTATATCCTATATAAGAGATTTCTTTTCTATCTGAATACTTTAAAACTTTTATAGCATTTATAAATCTAGATTTAATAGTAACTGGGATTTCAGATTTTAATAAAAATTCCCTAAAAAATAAGATCTTATCTGTTTCGAAATATTGTGGACCAATGCTATATATATATGGTCCTATGAATTTATTCTCGTACAAGTGAATAATGGATATTAAATCATCCTTTAAAAAAGAAGTAGAATATAAATTTGAGTTAGAGATTATCCAAAAACCATTTTTATTAGTTTCTTGATTCATAAATTGTAGTACTTCAGATTCATTTATATAGATTTTACTTAAATCTCTCAGAAATATTTTATCATTTATATAATAAATTAAATTATTATTCTCTTTTTCTTGAATAATATCGATTTTTTCCAATTTACCAAATAATGAATTATCATTAGTTGAATTGTTGTAATACTTTATATTATATTTATTATTAAAATAATCTGAGTATTTTTTTTCTGAGTTTTTAATCAATAATTCAGGACTATTTACAATATAGAAATTATCATCTTCTCTAAGCTCCAAAGGAGTTTTTTGTAAGTAGGAACTAAGATAAATATAAGATCTTTTTTTCTTTTCCAATAAGAGAATCTTTCTAAATTTTGTTTCCAGGCTTTCTCTTAAAATAGGGGAACTTCCATTTGAGTTGATTGTAATGTAGTATGTAAATATTTCTTTTCTAAATATTCTAGAATCAGTCAGACTAATTTTTCCAATTGATTTTTTTTCTGAAATTTTAATCTTAATTATATCTAATCCATACTGAAATAATCCCACAAAGGATTGATTTTCGGGCATTTTATTTTCAATATCTTTCGAAATATTTAGTATTTTAGGAAGGTCTTTAAAGAACACTATGTCGTAAAACCTTTCATTATAGATAGATATCTTATCCTTATATATACCAAGATCAAAAAACATATCAGATGAGTCCAAGTCCAATGAATATTTTTGGAGTAAGAATATTAAATCTAAAAGTTCTTTTTTGTCTTTAGTTGTAAATTTATTAGAATTATTTTTATTTATAAACTCATTAAATAAAATATAAACATCAGATTTAGAATTGTATATATCTTGAAATAGTTCTAAATATTTATTATTATTTATACTTAATAATTTTCCTGTCTTAATATATTCAATTTTAAATTTTAAATTTTCAATTCTACTTTTAAGATTGGGATCATTTAAATTATTTGAATAGGATTTTTCAAATAACTTTAAATAGTATTCTGAACTTCGAATATCTCCTCTCTGAAATGCACTTTCTGAATATCCTATGATCATATAAGATATAATACGAGGATTTAATAAATTAATAGGATCGATTAACTGATCAAACATCTCATTAATTTCGTTATTTGTTTGAATTAAAATTGATTTACTTAATATATAATAAATAATTAATCTATCCCTATCATCAAGAATTGAATAGAGACTTTCCTTTGTAGCGAGTCGTTCTGATGCTAAAATTAGAGGGTTGTAATTTTCTCCACTCTCAAGTTTATAAAATGCAGTATATAGCTTTATTTTATAATCAGTAATAATATCTATATCTTTCTTACTCTTTAATACATTAATATAATCTATAATTTTATTATAATTTCTATTAATAATATATGAATAAATATCATCTTTTTTATCTAGCTTCTTATTAACTTTATTAATGCCACTTAATTCTGAAATTATTTCTATAAAATTTGTAAGATCTTCAATTATTCTTATTTCTTCTTTTGAAAGTGAATTTTTAGAAATTTTATTAATCAAACTAATTGCTTCATTTAAATAATAATATCTAGTAAAGAAATTTATATTATTTATGTTAAATAATAATTCATCTTCAGTATCATCTTTAGTTAATACGAATGATTCATCATGTAATATATAAAAATTTTGAATATAACTCATATAATAATTTATATTCGATTTATATTTAACTTTATTATTAAAATCTATTTTATTTAAGGGCAATTCTTTATTAAAATCACTTATTTCATTTTTACAGTAGTTATAATTAAGATTCAAAAAACAATATTTAATCATATGATATTGGAATTTCATTTTTCTATCTGAATCTTTTTCTTTACTAATATAATCTTTATAAAAATATAATTTATCCTTATGAGAAAAATATTTACTAAATATTCTCAAGGAAACAATATCAATAATCTCTTTTTCTTTAGGATTTAAATTATATATATTAAGATTTTTTAAGAGATTAATACAAGATTCTAAATCATTCACAGATTCTTTTTTATATACAGAATTAATTAATAAATCAAAATTAAATGGTTTGTCTAAATTGTTTGGATTAATCTTAATTCCTGAGGAAATGATTTCTCTGTGGTTATCATCATAAAAATAAATTTTTCTATATGGTTTAATACTTAATTGTTTATAAATTAAATTATAATTATAATTTTTTAAATCTGAAAAGACTAAAGATGTATATAGATAATTCTTTTCGAATAAGTCTTTAACTTTTGATTCAGAATAATTAAATACGTTTTCAGAAATTTTTTCACTATTTTTTAAAATTAAAACATTAGAATTAAAAGAGTTATTTTCTTCTTTAAAATCAATATTATCTGAAAAAATTTCATTTTTTTCTGATGATAAGTTATAAGTAAATTGTAAATTTTTATAATTTAAGGAATTTATTTTTTTTAATAATTCAATATTTTCTTTATTAAATCTAATATATGAGATTAAATTTAAATCGTTTTCTTTTTTGAAATCAAGCCCAAATTTTTCATTATTAAATTCAGATTCATTTAGTATTGTAGTTTTATTTTTATTAATTAGTAAAATATTATTATCAATGAGTGTAATAACAGTATAACTTTTAAATACATCCTGAGATATTTCTAATTCTAAGATATTAGAAAATATTTTATTTTCATAGATAAACTGATTTATTTTGTCACTAAAT
>CANGZW010000091.1 GCA_947458405.1 Leptospiraceae bacterium | reverse complement strand
TTGGAAATTGCATTTAAAATAAGAGAGCTTGTTTTTGTGGTGGAGCAAAATGTTTCTATTGAAGAAGAGTTTGATGAATTTGATCCCTATTGCCGTCATTTTTTAGGGAGCTTAGATTCCACTCCCTGTGGAGTAGCCCGAATGAGAGAAACCAAGAGTGGAATCAAATTGGAAAGATTTTCTGTACTTAATGAGTATAGAAATAAAAAAATCGGCAAAGCACTTTTACAATATCTACTCAAAGAAGCATTATTTGAGGCAAGTGGGGAAATTTACCTACATGCACAGGTTTCTGTCCTAAATTTTTACAAAAAAGACGGATTTATGGAAATAGGGGAAATATTTATGGAAGCCAATATCCCCCACCAAAAAATGATTTATCAGGGTCAATTGTAGAATCTTTCTTTAAAAAGTAGTACAAAAATAATTAACCAAATAGTTAGAATTTGACTTTTTTATGATTCTAAAGTTTTTGGAAGCTTGAGGTGTAATATGAGAGCTGTAGTTCAGTATTTTCTAGACAAAAGTATTTTCCTTAACCTGTTGACAGGACTATTGCTTCTAGTGGGGGCATATAAATCTGTTACTTTAAACAGAGAAGCCTTTCCTAATATAAATTTTGATATTGTATCTGTCGCGACCATATACCCCGGAGCCTCTGCGTCTGAGGTGGAAAAATTAGTCACTAAGCCTATTGAAGACAATATTAAGGCAGTGGATGGAATCAAAGAATTTCGATCCGCTTCTATAGAAAATAGATCTGGAATTGTTATTACAATTGATCCGAACACTAAAAATTCTCAGAAAGTTGTAGATGATATAAAAAGTGCAGTAGAAAAAGTCGAAGCTCTTCCCGAAGATGCAAAAAAACCTCTAGTCACAGAGATTACTTCCGCCCGAACACCCGTTATTGAAGTAAATGTGGGGATAAAGGTAATAGATGGTAAACCTTCTCTCTCAGAAAGTGAATTCCAGGAGAAAGTGAAAATTTTAGAAGAGTTGCTCACAGATATTCCGGAAGTGGGAAGAATTTCTAAGCGGGGATATAGAGACAAAGAAATGCATGTGGATTTGAACCCTGATTTTTTAGGTTTGTATGACATTTCCACCCAACAGGTAGTACAATCCTTAAGACTTAAAAATATATCCTTTCCCGGGGGAAATATCAGTGATGGAGGTCGGGAAGCGGCCATTAGAACTATGGGAGAATTTGATACACCCTCAGAAATTTCAGAAGTTTTTGTGAGAGCTAATGAAGTGGGAAGATCAATTAAACTCAAAGATGTTGCTAAAGTGGAAGAGGATTTTGTAGATAGAGAGTACATTGAAAAAACAAACAGTCTTTATGCCATCGGTCTTGTAGTACTAAAAAAAGAGAAATCTGATGCTATCAAGTTAGTAGAGAAAGTTAAGGAAGTTGTTAAAGAGTACGAAGCAAAAAACAATGAAAAACTCACATTTAGTTATGTAAATGATATTTCAAAATATATAAAACGAAGACTCGATGTATTGATTTCAAATGGAATGCAGGGATTTGTGCTCGTGGTCATTTCTTTATTTATATTCTTGGGTTGGAGAGTCTCGATTATGGTTGCTCTCGGTCTTCCTCTGGCAGTTTCGATGACTTTAATAACTTTGGATTTTATGGGTATCACACTCAATTTAATATCTATGATGGGTTTAATTATTGTTATCGGTATGCTTGTGGATGATGCTATAGTAATCAGTGAAAATATATATAGATACATAGAAGAAGGTCTCGATGTCAGAGAGGCATGTATCAGAGGAACTGCTGAGGTGGTTGCTCCAGTGACAGCGACCATAACTACCACCATTGCCGCTTTTGGACCCATGTTATTTATGACTGGAATTTTTGGGAAATTTATTTATTCCATTCCTTTGGTGGTAATCATTGCTCTTGCAAGCTCCCTTTTTGAAAGTATTTTAATCCTACCTTCTCATATACACGATATGAATTTAAATGTACACAAGCAAAAGGAATTCAGTGAGTCAGGCGGTGGATTTTGGGGAAGACTCAGACAAAAAGCAAAACTAAAAAGAGAAAAAAATCCAACTTCCCTATATAGTAAATTTTTGACATACACAGTGATAGGGGATAAGGATTGGTATGTAAGGGTAAGAGATATCTTTTACAAGCCTGTGCTATCATGGTGTTTGCATCACAAGTTCTCAACATTATTTATTTTTATATTATGTTTTATCTTTACAATTGGCCTTTCGGTAAAATTTGGGAGGTTCAAATTATTTCCGGGTGGGGTGGAGCAATTTATCGTCAAAATAACAGCACCTGTGGGCTTAACTCTCGAAGAGACTGAAAAATATGCAAAAGTTGTAGAAGAAGAATTATCAAAATTTCCAAAAAATGAAATTGAAAATTACACTGCAAGGATTGGTATTACACAAAAAGATCCCAATGATCCATTCACAAAAAGGGGAAAAAACTTTGGAATGCTTATGGTATATTTAACGCCCGATTCCATGAGAAATAAATCTACTGATGAAATACTAAATACTTTAAGACATAGGACTTCCTGGCTATTATCAGAAGAAGCACTAAAGGCTCTAAAAGAAAAAGAAAATATCCTAAATAAAGGCAAAATCCAAACATCTTCCGAACAAGAGACCAAAGAGATGGAACCTGTTGTAATACCCGATGAATATAAGGAATTACAGGGTAAATTGAGCGTCTTGGACTTTGAAAAAATCCAGGGGGGTCCTCCCGTAGGTAAACCCGTAGCCATAGAAATAAAAGGAGATGATTTTAAAACACTTTTGGCCATAGCCGATGAATTTAAAACATTGATGAGAACAGTACCGGGAGTTATCGATGTGGGGGATGATTTCTATGAAGGGAAAGATGAAATACAAATTGTGATTGATGAGCCTCTAGCCGCCCAAACCGGAGTGAGTGTACAACAAATTGCATTGGCTATCAATACCGCCTACCAGGGAACAGTTGCCACCAGTATAAAAAGAGCAGATCAGGAAGTAGATGTAAGGGTTCGTTTTCCCAAAACATATAGGTCCTCACTTACATCGCTAGACAAAATATATGTAAACAACAGTATGGGTAATTTGATACGGATCTCAAAAATGGTGAAGTACACCAAAAGACCGGGAGTTTCCAGCATAAACCATTTGGACGGAAAAAGATTAGTCACTGCCACAGCCAATATTGATGACACCCTCACTGATCCCCGTAAAGCGAATGCGGCTATTAAACTCGCGGCAGGAAATTTGATGGATAAATATCCGGGCTACAGGGTGAGATACGGGGGAGAAAATAAGGATACAGAAGAATCCTTAGCCAGTCTGGGGAGAGCCTTTTTGATTGCTTTTATGATAATTTTTATCATTCTAGCTTCTCTTTTTGGTTCTCTCATTCAACCCGTTTTGGTAGTTACGGCAATACCTTTTTCTTTTATGGGTGTTTCGATAGCATTTACCACTCACCACCAATACTTTAGTTTCCTGAGTTTTATAGGAATGGTGGGGCTTGCAGGAATTGTGGTAAATGACTCAATTGTACTAGTGGATTTTGCCAATCAGCTCCGCAATGAAAACCCTCATAAATCCTCGTATGATCTTTTAATGGAAACAGGCCTTGTAAGACTCAGACCTGTTTTACTGACAACTATTACAACTGTATTGGGAATTTTACCGACTGCCTATGGGATAGGTGGGGCAGATCCATTTCTAATGCCAATGGCTCTGGCGATTGGATGGGGATTGGCCTTTGCAACCTTTCTGACTTTAATTTTAGTCCCTGTGCTTTACAAAATTGTTTATGATATTAAATTAAAATTTTCCAGAAAACATCGTCATGACTTTGATGTGCAACCAATACCAATTCATCCGGTAACCGAAACTGCTTAAAAAGGTTTAACTTCCCCTCTTAAGCAGTTTTATTTTTAGATCGCCTGCTTCTCCAGGAGCTCTCTAGCGTGTTCTAGCGCTCCTTTGGTGATCCTATCGCCACTTATCATCTTAGCGAGCTCCTCAGCTCTCTCTTCGCCGGTAACAGGGCCTGCGAGCGTGAGTGTTCTACCATTGGATAGGTTTTTATAGACCTTAACCTGGTTTTTGCTGTGGGCCGCGATAACCTGTTGGTGTGTGATGAGGATGATTTGATGAGTTCGGGAAAGATCGGAGAGCTTTTCTGCAACTTTGACAGATATTTCTCCTGAGATTCCCGTGTCGATTTCATCAAATATAAGCAGTCTCCCGGGCAATCGGCTCCCCAGCAAACTTTTTAGAGCAAGGAGAACCCTGCTCATTTCACCTCCTGAAGCTATTTTTCTAAGGGGTCTGGGCTTTTCTCCCTGATTGGCAGAGAAATAAAAATCCACCTGATCGAGTCCGTTATCCGTGATATAAAACTTCCTATCCCCCTCCTCTATTTCACCTTCCTGGGAAGATTCCCATTTCATAACTATTTGTAACTTGGAATCTTTCATCCCCAACATTTGGAATTCGTTGGTGATCTCTTTTTCCATTTGGGGAATTGCCGATTTTCTCTTTTGGGACAATTCGGAAGCCCTTTCTGATACTTCTCTTTGCAGTTTAACTAATTTAGATTGTAGTTCGGCTATCTCCGTACTGCTTTCTGTCATACGGTCTAAATCTAATTCGAGATTTTTGCGATACTCCACAAGTTCGGAATAATCCTTGCCATACTTTTTTTTAATTTTTGCTATCTCATCGAGTCTATTTTGAACTGTCTCCAAACGCTCCAAGGAATAAAATATATCATCCGATTCCTCTAAGACCGAAGAATGAAGGGATTTTAACTCTGAATGGATTTCAATAAAGTCCTCTTTCCATTTTAGGTACTCGGGTTGGATAATTTGAATTTTTTCTAAAGCAAAAATAATTCTTGGAAAAACACTCAACACATTTTGTTCCCCTCCCCCCAATAACTCATGGATGTAAGACAGATTCGTGGAAACTTTTTCTCCCTGCAAAAGAATTTTCTCTTCTTCCAGTAAAACTTCCTCTTCACCCTCTTTGATATTTATCTTTTGTAATTCTTCGAGCTGGTATTTAAAAAGTTCTAATTTGGAATTTCTTTCGGATTCTTTTGCTTCCAGATCAGAAATTTTTTGTTTTACGTTTCTATATTTGGAAAAAGTTTTTTTGAATTCTTTTTTTAATACACCAGAATCAGCATAAATATCAAGAAATTCTAATTGTTTATCTTTTTCTAAGAGAGAATGTTGCTCCCCCTGCCTGTGAACCTCAGCTAATAAACCTCCCAATTCTTTTAATAGTTGCGTGGGTGCTAGTGCTTCATTGATTTGTATTCGGGATTTACCCTCTAAATTTAATTCTTTGCGTAAAAGCAATTCACCACTAGACGGAATGCCTTTTTCAGCGAGCCAATTTAATACTTCACGATTATTCTTGATATCGAATAAGACTTCAATTTGGTATTTCTTAGAACCACTCCTAATATTTATTGTATTACATTTGGCTCCGAGAATAGAAGCCAGTGCATCCAATACAAGAGATTTTCCGGATCCTGTTTCTCCTGTAATGGCAGTGGTTCCATCTTTAATGGTCAAATCCATATCTTCAATCAATGCAAAGTCTTTTATTTTTAATTTTTTTAACATACCCATCTCCTGTTAAGAAACAAAATAATAGCACTTAATTTAATAGTAAACAAATTTTTGTATAGAATCGAGAATTATAGTGACATAATAATTTTATCTTCTCATACGTGGCTATATATTAAGCAAACATAAATATAGCAAACATATACTTCTAAACATTTAAAGATGTATTTTTTAAAGGATTTTTTATTTAAAAGCCCACTTATCGGCATTTTTTATTTTTAGAATTTTTTTTTATTTTTTTTTATTTTTTTTCTTAGGAAGGAATGTAAATCTCCCTAACTTGTGTGTATTTTCATGGAGTATCCCCTACAAAGCATTTGACCCGAATGCTTGAATCTCTAAATTGACCTTAGGAGTTTATTATGAAAATCGCTTATTTGGTAGTTAGGATTCTAGTGGGAATTTTGTTTATTTTTTCGTCCCTATCTTTTTTGTTAAAATTGGTCGTTCCACCCGAACAAACCGGGAATATGAAAGTGTTTATGGATGGTATGATAGCTTCGGGTTATTTATTTCCAACTATTAAGATTCTTGAATTGATTTGTGGACTTTCATTTCTAAGCGGATTTTTTGTTCCTCTCGCCTCCATTTTAATTTCCCCCATAATAGTTAACATTCTCTTGGTTCATGTTTTTTTGGATCCAAATGGAATTCCGATTGCAATCATATTAGTACTTGCTAATTTGTTTATTGCTCATATGAATAGAGAAGTTTTTCTGCCCCTTTTAAAACCGAAAAATAATTAATAAATATATTTATAAATATAATATTTATTTTTATTTGTAATTATAATTGTATGTTTTTCCACAAAATGTATATGAATCCGAAACATTGGGAATAAGATCCATTGATGATGCACAGGTCTCATCAATAGATCTAGAGCCAGCTCCTATATACTTATCATTTAAACTTCCCATAGATACTAAATTTCCTCTCATCAACACCCTTTTCAAGAAATATGTAGATGATAACTTTTGATATGTCAGAGTTCCCTGTAAACTACCATTCCATGTAATACTCGATTCACTCACTGCAAATTGACAGGCTGTAAAGGTAACTAAAAATTCATCTGATACAAATCTAGTGGTAGCATTCCCTCCTAAACTACAAGAGACGGTTTTAGTTTCACCATCTAATGCATTTTGTTCTTTATGCTTAGTGACTAAGAATTTTAATAAATCCTTTAGATTATCTCCCCGGATTCTAATAAAAGTTCTTTCCACCAAATCTAAATACAAAATAAGAGCTAAATATCCAGAATTTTTTCCTTTTTGTAAATTTTCAGCTTCTTTGTTATTATTTATATCTATCTTAATTCCAGCTCTATAGACTATTTTTGGCTTTTGTTCACAAGCTAAATTTAAGTAAACGAGGGCTTGGCATGATAGATTTCTTAAAGACTCATCTTTGGTTTCAATAAGACATCCATTTCCAAAAGAGTATGTTACTGGGAAATTAAAGACACTTAAGAATTCACGACACTCTTCCCGTGGAAAAGTATCTGAACATTGTTGTATAAAAGGTAGGATAATAAAAAGTAAAGAAAGTTTTACAATTTTCAAGTGGGCACCATCCATCGAACTAATGGATTGCCTAATGAATCCTTTAATTCCCTTATTAACACACTAATGAAAATTTAAAATTAGTAAATCCATTTAAATTATTTTTAGTGACGTCATACTCAATGAACCCGCTACCATCTTGTCATTGAAAAATTGAATCTTCTCATTTTTTTGTTTTAAACCCAATATATATAAGAGTGGAATATAGTGTTCGGGTGTTGGGATGGAATACTGCACTGCCTTTCCGAGTTTTTGATAATTGATTAGGGGTTCAAAATCCTCTGTTATTATATATTTATTGATTAGATCTCTCGCTTCAACCGCCCAGTCATATCCATAATTATCCAAGTGAAAGTTTTGAAAATCTACCATGCCCAGATTGTGTACAATATTTCCGCTCCCAATGATTAGAATTCCTTTTTCTCTCAAGAAAGATAATTTCGAAGCCAAATCAAAGTGAAATCTCATATCTCTTGAACCATCTATACTTAATTGTAATACGGGAATATCAGCCTTAGGATACAAGTGTTTTACTACAGACCAGGTACCATGATCGAGTCCCCATTTATTATCTAATTCTATATTTTGAGAACTTATTGTTTTTTTTATCAAATTAGCCAATTCTGGACTTCCTTTGGCAGGGTACTGAACTTCGAATAGCTCTTTAGGAAAACCACCAAAATCATGAATTGTTTTAGGAGTTTCCATGGCGGTTACTTTAGACCCCCGAGTCACCCAATGGGCTGAGATACAAAGTATAGCATTTGGTTTTGGAATTGTATTACATATATTTTTAAATCCATCTGTGAATTGATTTTTTTCGATGGCATTCATAGGACTTCCATGCCCTAAAAATAAAAGAGGCATTTTTTCTGTATTTGAAAATGTTTCCAATTCATCTACTATACTCATCATCACTCCTACTATGGAAAATCCAACGAATTTTATAAAAGATTCTCTATTCATTCAATTAATTCTATTTGAATACCAGTTTTAAACATTCCTTCTTTGGGTCATTTCCTATTTAGTATTACAATGACTATTTGTGTTAAACTGAAATTATTTCTATATTAAAATGTTATTATATTCTAATCTATTAATTTAAAAAATAGATTCAAAGACTAAATTTAATTAAAACTAACCCTATATATAATTAAATTTCTCCGGATATGAGCTTAAGCGCACTTATAAATAAAAAAATTATTTATTAATTAAAAAAAAATTGAACCAAAATAAAGTGTAAACAGTCAAAAACTTGGTTTTAACGAAAAATAATGAAATATCACACTTCCAAATTAAGGATTATAAAATGATTATTAATAAAATGAGTAAACTTCCCCTTTTTTTACTATTTATAAGTATCTTTCTAAACTGTAACCAAACAAAAGACGCAAATAGTAAAGATTCCGGTTCATCTTCCAGCCAAAATAAAATGCTATCTAGTCTATTGAATCCCAAAAATGGACCTAAACAAAAAGAAAAGTCTGTCCATCCAATAGATTTTTTAGAGAATTACTTTAATGAAAATAATAAAACCAAAGAATATCGTCTAAAACTAGCAAAAAATGTGCTTCTGGAGAATACCTCTAAAACCATTTCTCTCCCGGAAGAAAGTATTGCCTGTACGGTTACAGGAACTATGAAAATTACCACTTCTATTGACCTAGCTATATTAACTAAGACAGATACATATAACAAAACAGCCGAACTTTCTAACGAAAAGAGAACAGTTGTTTTTGATAATTGCTCAAATGATGAACGTTTGACCATTAAATCAGGTACGATTATTCATACCCAAACCACTAAATCTAAACTAACTATTGCGACAGCAAGTGGTGTCATGACAGAAACTATCACTGAAGGAGTAGAATCAATCTCAGGTTCAAAAGTTCTCTCTAATGTTACCCCTTCGGGCACAAAAGAAACAACTGCCAAATTAGCAATTACATTCACAACTACAAAAAGGATAAATACTTATACAGTGGATACAAGTAATACCACACTCACAAGTTATACACCAGTTTCAGTAGTGGGAGTATTTGGAGGAACAATCACTCACACAACACCCACAGGGGATAAAACAGATCAAATAAATAAAACTATCAATAAAACATTTTAATAGTTTTGAATGGAGTGAAGAATTTTTCTTCACTCATCAATATAATATTTATTACTTGCTTTCCATTTCTTCAATAACTTCTGATTAAATTTCTTAGATATTTTTATTGACATATAAATTTTTTATTGACTTTTATATTAAATTTTAACCCATTACAAGTATAAAATGCATTTCCTAATTAGATTTTTCCCTATATTGTTTTTATTTAGCATTGTAGTTAATTGTAATAAGATAAAAAAACATTATCCAATAGCTCAGAAAGGAGAATTGAATTTAAGCGAATGGGATTTTGAGAGAGATGGTATTGTATTAATTGATGGGGAGTGGGATTTTATACCAAATGAACTTTTGACGCATGAACAATATAAAAGTATTTTTTTTTATAATAAAAGTAATAATGATTCCTATATTTTTGTACCGGGAGTATGGAATAATTTCATACTAAACAAAGATAACACAACTGGCGAAAACAACATCTTTGGAGCAGAGGGATATGGTACATATCATCTAAAATTAATCTTACCTGCAATCAAAGAAATCGGAATAAAAATACCCGATCAAGGGACTAATTATAAAATATTTATAAATGAAGATTTCATTGTGGAAGGAGGAAAGGTTGGGAAAACAAAGATTGATTCCGTTCCTAATTATAACCATTTTACGAAAACTTACTTTGTAAAAGCTAAGGAATTGGACATATATCTTCAAATTTCCAATTTTCATTATGCTAAGGGTGGATTTTGGAAATCCTTAGAAATTGGAACACCAGATACTATAACAAAAGAGCGAGAGAAGAATCTCGGTTTGGATTTATTTATCTCGGGTGCTTTGTTGATAATGGGTATTTATCATTTAAGCCTCTACTCTCTCAGAACGATTGATAAATCAACACTATGGTTTGGAGTTATGTGTATTCTGGTATATATAAGAACAATGGTTACAGGTGAATATTTCTTATATGATTTATATCCTGGTGTAAATTTTCAATTGGCTGTTAAATTAGAATACTTATCATTTTATTTATCTTATCCTATATTTACCTTATTTATTAGAGGTATATTCAAAGAATTTTATCAGAGATTTTTTAGATTGACTATTATTTTCTCCATATTATTTACAATCCCAGTAATACTATTTGATTCAAATATATTTACAAGATTTATTAACATTTTTCAAATTGTATTTTTAATTTCATTAATTTATATTTTATTTTTCCTTATAAGATTAAGTTTGAATAAAAATGTGGATGCGAGAATATTTTTATTTGGATTTTTTATTTTAACGTATACAGCAATTAATGATATTCTTTCTTCAAATTATATTATAAACACACCATATATTGGTCCACTCGGTTTATTGTTCTTTATTTTTTCTCAATCCTATTTGTTATCTAGAAGATTTTCAGGATCATTCTTACAGGCAGAAAATCTATCCCGAGAATTAAAAATCTTAAGTGAAAATCTTGAATATAAAGTTGTTGAAAGAACACAAGAATTAGTATCACAAAAAGAAATTACAGAGAATGCTTTACATAGATCTGAGGCCGCTTTTAAAGATTTACAGGAAACACAGCAACAACTCATAGAGGCTGAGAGAATGGCGAGTTTGGGTCTTTTGGTAGCTGGTGTGGCACATGAAATAAATAATCCAATTGGTGTGATTAAATCCAATTCTGAATTGATGGATAAAAATCTACCATTACTTTTAGAAAATTTACCACAATATTTAAATTCATTAGATAATAAAGAAAAAGATTTGTTTTATGAACTTCTAAATATATCTAAAAATAAGACTAAATATTTATCTACTAAAGAAGAAAGAAGTAAAAAGAAATTAATTAATAATCAATTAAAGGAAATTCTCAAAGATAATATTGAATCTGTAGAATTTATTACCGAACAAATTTTACTTTTGAATTTAGAAGATAATTTTTTAAATTTTATAAATAAATTAGGGGAAGAAAGATTCATTAAATCCTTAGAATTACTTCAGATACATACTAATCAAAAAACTTATATTGATAATATAAGTTTTTCAGTAGAAAAAGCTAGCAGGGTTATTTTTGCACTAAGAACATTTTTAAGTACAGAAATGTATTTAGAAAAGAGAATTATTAATTTAAAAGATGAGATTGAAAATTCATTAATATTATATAATAACTATATATTAGGAAAAGTCAATGTGATAAGAGATTATTCGATTGAAGTCAATTACAATTGTATAAATGAAAATTTATCTTATGTATGGAAAAATTTAATTTTTAATTCGATACAGGCAATGTATAACACCGAAAAAACATTACTAATAAAAATTATCATAATAGAAGAAATACCAGAAGTATTATATAAAATGAGATCCTCAATTTTAATAAATGATCGATATGAAAATTATATTCTTGTAAGTTTTATAGACAGTGGTGTTGGAATCAGCGAATTAAATCAGAAGAAGATTTTTTCTCCATTTTATACCACAAAACCTATTGGTGAGGGAATTGGACTTGGATTATATGTGAGTAAGAAAATAATTCATGATCATCATGGAGAAATCTTCTTTAAAAGTGAAATTGGTAGAACTGAGTTTAATGTATTACTTCCAATTCAAAAGAATTGAAAGTATTACTGAATTAATTTTTGTAAGACTTTAGTAAACTTGTATTGTATCCCATAGCTTTTGCACTTGTTTTGTATGTACTAATTATTGAGTCACTTAAGGTTGATTCCCTGGATAAGATCCATAGTATTTCAGGAACGGGGCCCCCAACCATTGCATGAGAGTAATTGGTTGTATCAAGACCGATTACATAGTAATCCGAAAAAAAGACCGGAAAAAAACTTACTTTTAAAATAGCTTTGGGTAGGGATGAAGGAATGGCAACTCCTGCTATGTTACTGGAAGAACCACTGGGGAAAGTTCCTTCATTGTAAACCGTAATATTTCCATCACTTCTTGCCGAGTAGGTAGCTCTGACATTCGCAAGCTCTCCTTGAAATGAATTGGGGATTCTTTCAATTTCATACCAGGAACCCGCATACTTTGATAAATCAATAGTCTCTAAAGCATATTTAGAAAACTGACTATCCGAATAATAAGTGATTGCCCCGAGAAGTAATGGAAAGGTTTTTTTATTTTCAAAGATAGATTTGGATTCATCCTGAAAGTTGGTGCAATTAAACACGAAAAACAATAATAATGTAATACAATTAAACTTTAACATATTTCCTCAAATTTTATAATATATTATAAAAATATATAAAAATCAATAATAGAGTCAAGAATTTTTTTGTAAAATGTTTTAAAAAAAGATACGACAAATTGAAAAAATAGTAAAATTAACCTTTTTTTGCAGTTTTAAATCTTTTAGTTATGTAAAATTCATTTTTTTTTATCAATATTTCTATTAGATATAAAAATATTTTTAAAATTTTGCAATTGAAAAGTTAATTCTATTCAGCACAAACTTTACAGAACTTATTCTTCTCCGTTTGAACGGTAAAAAGTTTGAAACTTTTTTCGTTGTATTTCAGATGTCTAATATTAGTGCCATCATTTGTGATATAATCCGTGAGTAATTTTATTGCCATACTTGTTATTGAACTATTAAGACTGAGAATACTTGGAGGTGTGAGCTCAGTTCCTATGATATAGCCCTGTACTACATCTAATTGGTATCTATTGAAATCCTTAACGGTTACAGGGTTTAGACCCATACAGGAGATACAGGCTTCCCCGGGGACAAATAATTTAATTTGCCCTCCCCTTTCCTCAATTTCTACAGAAAGAGAATGATTATCTTTTAGTATTACGCCACTACCCATATCCAAGTAAGGTTTTTCGAGAGTGAGGGCTAAGATTTGCAATTGCAATCTGGAATAATCATTGTCCACTCCACCTACCAAAATATCACAGGTCGAGAGAGTTTCTAAGGTAGAGTTCTCGGGAAAATATTGGGAAATCGTCTCTATCTGTATTTCAGAGGAAAATTCAGTCAGGATTTCCTTTAAAATATCTACTTTCTTTCTTCCCAAATGAGATTTCTTAACGCCCAGAAAACGATTAAAGTTATGAATTTCAAGAGTATCCCCATCCACAATTACAAAATTTTTATATCCATGGTGCATGGCTAAAATGATAAAAGGATTGCCGAGGCCACCCGCACCCACACATCCGATTTTTAAATTTTGAATTTTTAAAAAATTATCCTCTCCCAGAGAAAGAAGATTACGGGAATGAATAGAGTCGGATTCTTCTGTACTTTTATTTTCAGTTTCTTTTACTTTTAAGTATCTTTTTGAATTTGGATAAGTTATTTCTAATGAATAGATTTCATTATTTTTTTGAAATGTCGTATTACTAATAAGATTAGAGAAAAGTTTATAACTTTTGGGATCTTCCAGACTTGAAATATTTAATGAATCTCCGAAGTTTTTAGTATTCCATTTCCAAATAAATTCAGAGTTGGATGAATTTGAATCTAATTCTAATAAAGATTTAAGCTCATCTTCAGGTATAATTATAATTTTTGTAGTACGAAAATTAAAATTTTCAATTAGTAATGATTCGCTAAAAGAGTTAATGGGAGTAAAATAATTTAGTGAATTTTCTGCAAGATAAAGAAAATCAAGGGAGAGAGACTCTCCCTTTAAAACGCTATCAATTAGCAAATATAGATAGCGTTGGTTTAGATTGATAGTGACTTTTTTGGTGTTCATCCCAGGGTAAATTCTGATATGGCTTCCAATTTATCACCCTCTTTTAGTTTTGTGCTCCATGTACTTTCATCGAGAAGTACTAGCTCGCCTTCCCCATTTACCCTATATAGATTTTTGGAATCTACAATGTGAAAACCCTCTTTGATCTGATTGAGATTTTGTATTTCGCCAAAATCTTTTTGCATCTCACCAAACTTCAATATCATTTTTACTTCCTCCTATTTTAAATTTATGAATACATCCATGATAATTTTTTCCAATTGTTTTCCAGCGTTATTTGATTCATTAGTTTTTTATACTCATTTAAAAATTCATCCCGGGTTTGATTCATTTCTTGAAGCTGACCCATCATTCCGGGATCCTCATCGGCTATTGCCTTTAGTACAATATAGATTAATCTGGGAAATTCTGTTAAGGCAACTGTTTCATGATTTTCATTTTGTAAATTAGCTTCGGGAAGAATGTGAAAACATATCCAATACCAGGAATTGATTATTTTATTTCCCAAATGAAATTCATCCACAACTTCAATTGGCATGGAGTTCCAAGGAATTTCATGAAAATGACTTTTTGCTTTATTTTTATCCAGTAGAATATGGACATTCATAATTTCTACCCCATATCCATACCCCTCGGGAATTTCTAGACACAAAACCCCTCTTTCTTCCCCAAATTTTTTGGGGATTTCAATATCTTTTATCAATATATATTTTTTTAATTGTATGACATTACTTTTTCCCAATACTTTTTTTGCATTTGAAATTTGATTTTTGAGATACGAAAATTTAATCATGATGTTTTGACTCCCCTAATCTCTTCAAAAACTGCAATTCTTCGGGATACTTCTAAAAAATCTTTTTCTATAACTTCCTCATTTAAAATTTTATCTGCATTCAATCTCTCAAAGTAAATATCTTCCACAATCTCTCTTTCCACAGTTGGTAGTAAAGAGTTTCTCTCTAAAAAAAATAAATCTGCCTCTTCTTTTTTTATGGGAGAATCATCTTTGTATTTCAAACCCTGATAAAGCTCTGCCATACCCTCAAAGCCCAGGGTGTTGTACAACTGACATATTTTATCTGAGTCTAAATCTTTCACAGTTTCATAAATATAGGATGTGGATAGATTGGAGTCAATTGAATTGTCATACTTTTTTAGTAAAATATCTTCCAAAAATTTCAAAAACTGAAGTTTTAGGGAAGTGTACTCTTTTTTCTTTTCATGCTCTTTTACTTCTTTAAGTTTCATTTGCTTTGTTTTCACTTTAAAATTAAATTCAGACTGAAAAGAGCCCTTAAATTTTTGAAATAACTCTGAGAGCGGTAGTTTTTCACCATG
>CANGZW010000090.1 GCA_947458405.1 Leptospiraceae bacterium | reverse complement strand
TATTCATTATTCTATTTTGGATTATTCTAGCAAATCGGGTAAGAGAATAAAAAATAATTCCAGAGTAGAGTAATAATGCCCTCAATAGATTTTCATCCATATTCTTTATTGCTGTAAATGTGGATTTTCCTATACCCGGGAAAAAGAAAATTTCTTCCACAATCATTGCTCCTGAGAGTAATGAGCTTAAATCTAAAACTATAAGAATAAGTATCAATGGTAGTATTTTATAAAAAATATATTTAAAAATAATTGTAAAATCAGAAAATCCTCTAGTTTTTAAAATTCTTATATAAGGTGAATTTAATTCACTTGTTCCTTCTTCAAACCCAAAAAGGTATATTCTAGAAAAAGTCCTAACACCTAAAGAAATTCCTGGTAGTATCAAGTAAGATAAATTCCATCTTTCATAGCCACCGGGAGGAAGTACTCCTAATTCAAGAAAGAAAAGTATAAATAAAAAAATAGCAAATAAAAAAATAGGTGTAGAAAGTATTAAATTACTAATATTTATAAACAAAGAACTCATAAATGGATTATTATAATAGATACAAAATAAAAATATAAAAATTGCTAATATGCTCCCAAGTGAAACAGAAAAAAAAGCTAAGAAAAAAGTTGGTTCTAATCTTTCTATAATATGAGAGTTTACTGATTCACCTGTTAATGTTTTACCAAAGTCAAAAGTTAGCAAAGATTTAATATTATCTTGAAATACATCAAAAAAATTTCTTTGAACTATTTTGCTCTGCAAGTCAGATTTTTTTATCCCACTATCACTAAGTAAATAATAAGAATCTTTAATTCGTAAGGATGTAAAAAGGGAAGTTGTAACAATTAGTGCTAATAGGAAAATAATAAGACGAATGGATTCTTCTTTAACCTTCATTAAACATTTTTAAATGCAGAAATAAGTTCGGAGTGAGAGTTAGACTGTATAAATTTATCTCTTTCATCTTTTAGGTTTAAAGTTTTAGCAATTAATGCTAATGTTTTAATATGATCTTGAAATTTTTCTTTAGGAACAATGAGTAATATGAAAATATGAACTGGTTGTTTATCAATAGCATCAAACATAATTCCATTTTTCGATAACCCAATTACTACTTTTAATTCATCAACAATTCCAACTGAGCAGTGAGGTATTGCAACTCCACTTCCTATTCCTGTGGACATAGACTTTTCTCTATTCAATAGAGATTCTATCAGTTCTTGGGCCTGCACTTCTTGAATTATATCTATTTTTACACCATGTATGACTAATTTTTTAATCACATCTTCTTTGTCATTAGCATGTAAGTCATAAATAACATTAGTATCAGTAATTAAATCTAATAGGTGATTCATTTTAATCTATTTCTTTTGAAGATATTTAAACTTATAGCATTAGGATCTTGAGTTAATAAATATAAAATACTTTGTATAATAAAAAAGGTAACTGGTATCATAATCGGAGGGAACCCATAGCTTCCCCTAATCAACAATAAGGTAATTACCCCTGTAAAAACAAGCGAAATGAGAGAATAATTTAAAGAAAATCCTTTATTTCTTCCTGGAGCAGCAAATATAAGGTACCAAAGACTAATAAGTACTATACTTCTGTTTTTTAGGTATTCCAAATTTTCTCCAAAAAAATGAAAGATTAATCCTCCCATTCCAATAAGTAAAATAAAATCCAATAGAACATTCTTTTGGCGTATAGAAAGTGTTATCACTAAAAGGGGACTAAAGTAACCAATTTTTTCTAGTATAGAGAAAGAATCAGGATGAAAAGAGCCAATAATACTTTGGTTTGCTCTAAAAAAATAACCTGAAATATTTGTATGGTCTATAAAATAATAAAGGGATGCTGAATCCTGAGAAAATAATTCTTTATATAAAAAAGATTTTCCAAATATAAAAACCATAGCTGTAACTAACAGGCTTAGATATAGGCTCATAGGAAAATAAATTGACTGAATAATATTTTTGTTGTAGTACAATCCAAAAAGGAAGATACCAATAATAGGTACCGTATACCAATTTAAAAATATTGGAGGAGTAATTGCCCAAAATAATAAAATTTGATAAAAATAACTTAAGGGATAGAGATAACCATTTCTAGTTCTATAAAATATAAATACACCAATCGATATTAGTAAAAAAACTCCAAATATAAAAATTACATTTGTTTGTTGGAATAAACTAAATAGCACTACAAAAAATAAAATTAAAACTGCAAATATATCTACAAAAAAATCAGTAGATAGTGTTTTAAATCCTTTATCTGAAAGTTTAATTTTATGAGAGGGCAATTAATTTCCTCTTTCTTTTTTGATTCTATTTTGGAAATCAATATTCGCGGGACAGAATACAGTGCAGATTCCACAATTTATACAAATATCTATTTTAAAATCAGTTATATTTATATTTAATAGTGCTTTAGGATTTGCATTCACGGGACAGTAATAATTACAATCTCCACAATCTATACAGATCCCTTCAGTTATTGAAGAATTCTTAGTTTCACATATATAGAAACTACTATGATTATATATATTATATATATAATCGTCTCCTATTTCTAAAACTGGTTCTTTATTATATAATGAATTTGTTGTAAAATAATTATACTTATATTTACTTTTGAAATATTGAAAAAAGTTAGTTAAGTTAGTTCCATTTTTAATATTAAAATATTTAGTCTCCCCTTCAAATTTTCCTTTTTTATTTAGAATATTTACACTGACTAATCTTTCATGAAAGGGAGAGTTGTAGTACAATGCCTGTAATATATAATAAAGAGTTTCTGGACCTATAAATAAAATATTATTGTGATTTATAAAGTTAGGTTGTGTAACGTTGCAATACTTTTTAAGGAATAACTCATACAAACCATCAGGATATTTATAATTTACTTTTTTTTCGATCAGGAAATCAAAAATTTTAGAATTGGAAAAGGCTTTTTCTAAACTTTTTTTAAAAGTATCAAATTCAGGTTTATATTTAGAAAGAATTACAGATTTGTAGTCATAATTTCCTTCTGCGGTAAGGGGAGAAAATACTATTAAACTTTCTTTCGATCCACTAAATTCTTCTAAAAACTTGGAGAAAGGCTCACAATTAAAATCAAGTGATACAATACCCAAATCATTTAATCTAGATTTTATTTCATTTATGTTATAATCTTTTTTTTCGTACGTTGGTTTAAAATTAAGCTCACCATCTATCCGAAGAGAAATATTATTTTCTTGAGGATTTAAGAAAGCTAGTCCATTGACTGGAGATAGTATCTTATTAGATGAATCCTGGTATAAAAGCTCTCCTATACTTACTCGTCTAGGAAAGTCTCCTACAGGAGAAAGATTGCGGGAATAAAATTTTGAAAAAAGTAAGAAAGAAGAAGAAATTACAGGAGGTAAAACCTGAACATTTGATTTCTTACTCTTTTCAAAAACTTGAGAAGATTTTAGTGTGAACAAGAAATCCTCCTAGTTTAGGAGGGGCTCTTAATCAAATAAATTTCATCTTTGATGGGTAATTCTTTCTTTAAATTTTTTATATAGGGTAGGATTTCTCCCATTTCCTCATAAAAGTCACAATCGGCTTGCATTCTTCGCGCTACAGTAAAATATTTATAGAGCTTTTCTTCTCCCGATCTCTTAGACCATTTCTTTTTATTGCATTTTACTCGAAGAATATACTTGTCTTGTTCTGCTTCAAAATGTCTAACAACCACACAGTGGAGGCAATTTGCGCAATAAACTTTTTCACTCATGATGTATAGTACCGCCTAAACTTATGTCAAAATAAATCCGATAGACATTGGGTCAAGCAATTTCAGATGCCGTCTCATTTCCGGTACTTAACTTTCCGGAAAATTTCCAAGTGGATTCTTTTATTGTATTTATAGCAACAAATAAAAAACCAAGTCCATATACAAGCATAAAGCCTATGATAAAAGGCTTACCTACCACAAAAGAGATGTAAACGCAAAAGAAACAATAAAGTCCCATAGCAAACTCTAATACTGCATGAAAATCAAGAGGTATTTGGTATTTTAGTCTATCTTTCAAATTATCCTCACTCGACTCAATTTTAAACTTGGGTGTTCGCTTAAATCCCGATTTTATACCTAAAACAGCTTCTAGCCAGGCTCTGGTATTTACAATGGACACCCCTGTTCCTATCATTATCATTATTGGTAAGAACCCTAACCGGGACTTCCAATCTGGATAAATTTCTCGTTGCGAATAAGCATAAAAAATTAATGGTCCCACAGAACCGATAGAAAGCAAGGTAGCAGCTATAAATAAGATTGTAATGGGAAGATCAGTGAAACTAAATCCCGTCCAATATTCCATTAACAGAAGGGGAGCGGTTAAGAGAATATTTATAACCATTAAAGGACAAACGGAATAGTTAATTAGATGAATGACTGCCTCACCCTTAATCTTCCAATTTAGGGGGGCATTCCAGATTTTTGGTAATAATTTAACAGCAGTTTGAATAGAGCCCTTACACCATCTGAATTGTTGGGATTTGTAGGCTGAAATCATGGCAGGAATTTCCGCTTTACAAACAATATCCTTTAAATATCTAAATTTCCAACCCTTAAGTTCTGCCCTATATGAGAGATCAAAGTCTTCAGTGAGGGTATCATGTTCCCAACCACCTGCGGAATTAATACATTCTTTTCTCCAAATTCCTGCGGTACCGTTGAAATTCATCCAGAGGTGATTTGCATTTCTAGCTACCTGTTCAATCATAAAATGCCCATCAATTCCATATCCTTGGGCTTTGGTTAGAACATTGTAGTTTTGATTGATATGGCCCCAACGGGTCTGAACCATGCCTATTTGTTTGTCTTCAAAGTAGGGTAGGGTTCGTAAAAGAAAATCGGGTTCAGGGACAAAATCTGCATCGAAAATAGCAATGAATTCTCCAGAAGAAACCTGCATTCCAATTTCTAGGGCTCCCGCTTTATGACCTGTCCTATCTGTTCGATGCAAATGGTGGATTAAATATCCTTTATCCTTATAAAATTGAACTATCGAATGAACTTTTTCAACAGTTTCGTCAGTAGAGTCATCTAATACCTGAATTTCAAGTTTGTTGATAGGATATTTTAAACTTATTATTGAATCAATTAATCTATCTACAACATAGAATTCATTGTAAATCGGCAACTGGATAGTTACATATGGAAGTTCTGGATTATTTATGTCGAAAGTTTTTTCCGGATCAGAAGTGCAGTATTGAGTATTTTTACGATATAAATAGACCATCAAAAGCGAATGAAGTCCAAATAGGAATAAGAGAAAAATATCGGCAGAGTAAATTAATACAAATAAGCTTGTTATAATTGGTAACATAATTACAGGTTTTTTTAAGCAATTTTGGGGTCAATAGGTAAAAGATAGATTTTTTTGAAAGAAGTAAAAATACCTGGTAAAAGACAATTTAAGAAGGTATTTTTATGTAAATATTGAATTTTTAAATTGAGCGTATTCTTCTAGAATATCAGGATTATGGAGGGATTCTCTATTGGTGATTTTTTTCCCCTCTAATAGGTTTTTTATAATCAGTTCAACTTTTTTCATATTTCTGGTGTAAGGAATATCTGATACAGAGAAAACAAATGAAGGGACATGTTTAGGAGATGCCTCCACTTTTAACTTTTCTTTTAATTGTATTTCTAAATCCTTAAAGATCGCTCCTTCCCGAACTTTTATAAACAAAATAACTTTTTCTTCCCCCCGAATATTGATCCCAATTGCAATTGAGTCTACAATCCCGGGGATTTTTTCTACAATCCTGTAAATATCAGAGGTTCCAATTCTCACTCCGCCAGGATTGAGGGTAGCATCCGATCTCCCTAAAATAATAAAACCTCCTTCTCTTGTTTGAATCCCAAAATCTCCATGTCTCCATACATTGGGAAATTTTTCAAAATAGGCTTTTCTGTATTTTTCCCCATCCTCATCGTTTCCAAAATAGACTGGCATGGATGGAAATGGTGCAGTACAGACTAATTCTCCTTCTTCATCGAAAACTTGCTTTCCTGACTCATTCCATATCTGAACATTCAACCCTAATCCGGAACCCTGTATCTCGCCCCTTCTAACAAGACTGAGAGGATTTCCCAATACGAAACATCCATTCAAATCTGTTCCCCCAGAAATAGAAGACAACTGGGCAGTGTTTGAAACTTTATTATAAACAAAATCAAATTGTTCGGGTAGTAGGGGAGAACCTGTAGATAAAATAGTTTTTAAGTTTTTCAAATTAAAATGTGATACGGAACTAAATCCCGATTTTTCTAATGCTGACAAATATCCTGCGGATGTTCCAAAAATAGATATCTTATGCTCTTCTGCGATTTTCCACAATGCTTCTGGACCTGGAAAAAAAGGATTACCCTCAAATAAAAGTAATTTAGAGCCTACAAAAAGAGTTGATACCATCCAATTCCACATCATCCATCCACAAGTCGTAAAATAGAATAGCGTATCACTTTTTTGTAAGTTTAAATGTAGTAAATGTTCTTTGACATGATTTAATAATACCCCACTTCCCTGTACCATACATTTAGGTAATCCTGTAGTACCTGATGAGTACATAATGTAAACAGGATTATTAAATGAAAATTTTTCAAAGGATGAAGTATCTTCAACTTCATTGTACATGTCATTGTATAATAATGAATTAGGAAAATTAGAGATATCTGGGATATCATCAGTAAATGAATAAATTATTGTATTTTTTATAGTTTTTATAGTTTGAGAGATTTCTATAAAATCGATTAATTTTGGAATTTTTTTCCCTTTATAAAAATAACAATCTGAAATTAAAAGTAACTCAGGTTCAACTTGTCCGAATCTATCTAGTATAGCAGGAATTCCAAAATCAGGGGAACAACTAGAAAAGCATGCACCAAGCGAAGTCACTGCCAACATGAAATAAATAGTTTCGGGCACATTTGGCATACAGGCAACAACCTTGCTTCCCTGTTTAATCCCTATTTTTTTTAAGTACGATTTTATCTTTAGTGTATTTTTAAGTAATTCATCATTGGAGATAAATTTTGTTTCTCCGTTTTCTTTTATAGAAATAATACAAGTTTCCTTTTTATCTTCATTCGAAAGATTAAATCTGGAGTTTAAAATATTTTCCGCAAAGTTTAAGTGAAGATTTGGAAACCAAATATTATTTTGAAATACATCTTTTTTTTCTAATACTGGGTTTAGTTTTCCTGTATAATTAAAATTTGAAAATAAGAGAAATTCTTCCCAAAATATTTCATAATTTTGAACAGACCATTTATGAAGGGAACTAAAATCATTAATTTGTAAATCAGAATATTTATCTGATAAGACTTTTATAAATTTGTTTATATGTGAATTTGGATCGTGAATAGGTTTCCAGAGGATGGGATTCATGGTATAATAAAAATATAAATAATAAAATCTTCAAGAGAAAAATAGGATTTACAATATTACTTAGAATTTTATTAAAATTTAAAAAAAAATCAAACAATTCTCTCTATTTTTGGAAATATATTTATAGGGAGAAAATTATGAAATCTATATTGAGAAAAACCGCTTCAAAACTTTTAAATTTTGCACTACCCTTACATTGTACTTTTTGCGAAAATAGGGATGAATTGAGTCTAAAGATCGGGATTTGCAAGAAATGTATTCCTCTTAAAAGTCATGAGAAAAAGACCAGATGTTTTGTTTGTAAATCAATATTGGAAGGTGAAGTTTGTGAGTATTGTTCCTCAAGAAATATATTTTTTGAAAGATTGGAGTACTTATCTATCAAAAAAGATTGGGAGACAAATTTAATAAATAAAATAAAATTTCAAGATGAGCCATTATTGAGTAATTTCTTTAGAATGGATTTTAAGAAAAAATGGAAATTATTTCAATTTCCAAAATTTTCTTTTTTGACCTATATTCCCTCTAATCGTAGAACTATAAAAAATAGGCCTTTGAGTCCAATTCATTCCATAGAAGAAATTCTAGAAAAAAAAACAGGATTAAAACTGAAATATATGTTAAATAAAGTTTCTAAAGAAAATCAGTCTGGTAGGACTTATAGGGAAAGGTTTATACATGCCTATTCATCTATGGAAATTAAACCTGAGTTTGAAAATAAATTAAGTGGAAATATACTTCTAATAGATGATGTTTTTACAACAGGTGCTACGATGAATGAAACATCTAGAATCCTTCTTAAAAATGGAGCAGAAAAGATATATCTATTGGCATTATTACGTGGAGAGTAAAAATGAAGTTTATGTTTAATATGAAATTTTCTATTCTATTCCTTTTTTTAATATCATATATCTTAATTGGAGAAGAATTATCAATAGATTTTCCTAAAAATTATTTTACTCCCAATAATGATGGAGTAAATGACACTATGATTTTTTATATTAAATATGTTGATAATAAAAGAAAATTAATTGACTGGAACTTATTTATTTCAGATGAATCTGGTAAAGTAATTAAATCATTTCAGGCTTATCATGGAAATAGAATAAGAAAAAATTTAATAAACATATTTAAGAAGAATCAGGATGAAATTTTTAAATTAAAATTACCCGAAAAAATTGAATGGATAGGGACGGATAAATATGGAAGAAGTATTCCCGATGGAAGATACACAGTTAAAATAAAGTTATTTTATGAAGACTCTGTATTACCAGAAATCTCTGATAAAGTATTTTATTTAGATAATAAAAAACCATTTATTAAACTAAGTTCTGATAGAAGAATTTTTACCCCTAATAATGATAAAATTAATGATGATATTATAATTAATCATAATTACGACGCAGATCAAACGGATAGATGGAAGGGTATGATCTTAAATAGTTCTGATCAGATTGTTAAGACATATTTCTGGGAAACGATAAGGTTACCTAAACAAATACTTTGGGATGGGAGGGATGATCGTGGAATTCTAATGGATGAAGGAGTATATAAATACGTAATACATGCTGAAGATTTTTCAGAAAATAAATTTATAGATCAAATAGATTATATATATAACTCAAAAATAGATATTCCTGATGTTTACCCTGAAACGGATGAATTTTCACCAAATGGTGATGGCATTAAAGATAAAATAAAATTTAACTTATATTCAGGTGCTGAAAAAAAGATAGAAGAATGGAAGTTGACAGTTGAAAATATAAAAAAACCTCAAAAAAATTGGATATATGAATCTCAAGGTTTAATGCCAGCTAGTATTACATGGAAGGGGGTGGATGTAAACGATAAACTTTTATCTGATGGAGAATATAATGTTTACTTAGAAATAAATCAAAATAAGCCCAGAAGACAATCTTCCTCCAAAAAAAAATTTAGGATAAATACAGAATTACCTATTAAAGAGTTTAAGATTGAAACTAAAAATTTTACACCAGATGGAGATGGTGAAAATGATTTTTTAATTATTCTACCCAAAATTAGTAATCTTAACTTTAAAACATGGAAACTTACAATAGCTGAGAAATATAGTTTAGAAAGTGAAACTAAAGATAGTTTACGAATTTTAAAAAAATGGTCAGGGCAGGATATTGTTCCTGATAAAATTCTTTGGGATGGAATATCTGATGATGGAATTCTAGCTTCATCACTTTCTGATTTTGTTATTTATTTTTCTTTTAGAAATGAATTTAATGAGCACAAAACATATATGGTAAATGAATTTACTACAGGAATAAATGTAATACAAGTTGGAAAGGAGGAATTAAAAATATCAATTCCTGAGAATGTTTTTCGCAGAAAAAAAGATGAGAAAGTAATCAATGAAATCAAATCAACATTAGAGGAATTTCCTAATTATTCAATACAGGTTTTTTCACATTCTAAAATACCGGGAGATAATAATAAAAATTTAGAAAAAACAGAGAGAAGGTCAAAGTATATTTTTGATGAAATATTTAAAAAATCAGATGTGCACCATGTGCAAAATTCATATCGTGGCTGTGGTGAGATTACTACTTTGTTTAAAGAGGATGATGTTTATAAACAGGAGAAAAATGATAGGGTTGATTTTCTGCTAATTAAGAGGAGCTCTAAAATTAAAAGGGAAGATTGTAAGGAAAAAGTGGAGAATTGAGATGCATAATGATAATAATAAAAAAATTGGGAGTAAAATAAGTTTATTAAATATTTTTTCTACAATTGAAAAAGTAGAAAATTCTCATTTGCAATATGTCAAAGGCAATGCAAATATTGAAAATATATTTACAGAATTATTAGAGTGTACTACAGTAGGATATCACCCATATACTCCTAACGAATTAATTGATGTTGAAATTGGACATAAAAATGTCGAAGTCAAAATGCCATTAAACCTAAGTAAAGCGGTTAATTTAAATATCCATGAGTGGTTGAAATTGAGAGAAGTTTTAGAAAAAAAGCTAGATGATAAAGATAGCTATATCAACGAAGAAAATTTAAAAAATATATTAAAAAAAATAAATAAGATAATACCATCAATACAATTTAAAAACTTTTCATATATCAAAAATGAAATTCAAAATGCTATTTCTGAAAAAAAAGTTATAAGTTTCTCTTATAAAAAAAATTCTATCAAATTGGAAGAAAGGAAAGCCCTACCTGTTTTTTTATTCGAAGAGACCAGTCATTATTTAGCGGCATTATGTTTAAAATCAAATTCCCTCAGAAGTTTTCGCTTGGATAGGATGGTAGATTTTAAAGTTACAGACCAAATTTTGAATTACACTCAAGATGAAAAACAAAGAAATGAATTTATAAAAAAGTTTATTGAATTTAAGAAGGAAAGTGCTTCAAGTTCAGATTTGGCAAAAATTTTAGTTCATCGTTCTGCGTATTACAATCTTTCAAGAATGATTGTAATACGTAGATTAGACCAAAAGGTAGAAGGATTTGATGACTATATTTTGGTAGAAACAAAAATTATGGAGGAAAATTGGTTCTTGGATTTAATCAAAGGATTCGGAGAATCTATTCTTATATTTGAACCAATTTTCTTGAGAGAAAAATTATTAAATAATTTGAATTTAATCAATATTCCAGAATTAAAAAATTGATTTCACCAGCGAAAATCAATCTTGGATTGAAGATTCTTTTTAAAAGACAGGATGGATTTCATGAATTGAAATCCATTTTTTTATTAGTCGATTGGGGAGATGAGATACATTTTGAAGACTCGGAAAACTTCATCCTCCAATCAGAGCTCGATCCAAACCTTCCTAGAAAAGAAGATTTTGAGTGTGTATCTGAAAGGGGGGAAGTAACTAAAAATATTTTATATAAAACCTATTTGAAAGCGAAAATTCTCCAACCAAAAATAAAGGGAGTTAAGATTTATCTAAAAAAGAGAATTCCAACTGGAGGAGGATTGGGAGGAGGTAGTTCCAATTCTGCCCAACTACTAAAGTATTTTTTTCAGACCAAATTTCCCCTTCCATTCAATGATGAATTTTACACTTTTTCCTCCACTATTGGAGCCGATGTGCCTTTTTTTTTGGTAGGTAAATCTTCAATTGTAGGTGGAATAGGGGAAAAAATGGAAATAATTGAACTTCCTCAATTCTCTGGAATACTGGCTATCCCTCCTTTTGGAATTAATACCAAAGAAGCGTTCATTAGCCTAAAAAAACCTTTACAAGAAAGCATAGGTTCAAACGATTGGAGATACCTGTCAAGTGACGTAAAGAGCCCATTATTAGATGGGAACTTAAGTAAATTTCACAGTTTGATTGCAAACGATTTTGAACCCTTTGCTACAAAAGTCTATCCTGAATTGAGTAAACTCAAGCAGTCAATGCTCGACTATGGAATGGATTTTGTAACAATGTCAGGAAGTGGATCTTGTTTTTATGGTTTAGTTACCAATGAGAATAAAATTCCCAAAATTAAGGATAACCTAAAGGGCTCCTTTAGAGAATTTCAATTCGTTTCCTTCAAAACACAATAATGGCCTGTCGCCAAGTGGTAAGGCAGCGGTTTTTGGTACCGCCATTTCCTAGGTTCGAATCCTAGCAGGCCAGCCAGCAAATGTTTAAATTGGTAACACCTACTAAAATGAGTAAATCATCTAATATTTCCGCCCTAGTCCTTGCCGCAGGCAAGGGAACCAGAATGAAGTCTGAAAGCCCAAAAGTTGCTGTACTGTTAAATGGGAAGCCTCTCATATCTTATGTAATCGATTCCTTAAAAAAATCTGGGATTGAAGAAATATACGTAGTCGTTGGATATAAAAAAGAAGAAGTTATGGATATTTTAAATAATTATTCAGGACTTCACTTTATAGAACAAAAAGAACAACTGGGTACAGGACACGCAGTTCTTTGTGCAGAACAGGAATTACAGGAATTTAAAGGAAGTATATTAGTTTGTTGTGGGGATGTTCCAATGATTTCCTCTGAAAGTTTTTCCAAATTAATAGAATTACATACTAAAGAAGAAAACAGTACCACTGTGCTTTCTGCAGAAGTTTCCAATCCAAAAGGTTATGGAAGGTTACTTCGGGATTTTCAAGGAAAATTGCTTTCAATAGTTGAAGAAAAAGATGCATCTGAATCAGAAAAACAGGTCAAAGAAATAAATACAGGAACTTATGTGTTTGAGTCCCCTGCTGTTTTTGAAAACTTAAAATCTATCAATAGCCAGAACGCACAAAATGAATATTACCTTCCTGACATGGTGAAAGTTTGTAATTCTCAGAATCTAAAAACTGCCTCACTTATTCTTTCCAATTCTTTAGAAAGCACAGGTGTAAATTCACCAGAAGATTTAAAATATTTAGAAACATTAATATCTGAAGGAAGGTTAACAGTATGAGCTCTGATCTACTTGTTTTCTCAGGGAATGCAAATATTCCCCTCGCCAGTGAAATTTCCAATATACTCGGGCTTCCCTTGGGTAAGGCAAATGTAAAACAATTTTCGGATGGAGAAAGCTGGGTCAAGATTGAAGAAAATGTGAGAGGGAGAGATGTTTTTGTGGTCCAATCAATTTCCTTGCCATCTAATGATAATTTGATGGAACTCTTGCTTATGATTGATGCTTTGCGAAGGGCATCTTCGAGAAGAATTACCGCTGTCATTCCTTACTATGGATACGGCAGGCAGGACAGAAAAGTGGAGCCGAGAGTTCCCATCAGTGCCCGTTTGGTTGCTGATTTAATCCAAGCCCCTGGACCCAATCGTGTTTTGACCATGGATTTACATGCGGACCAAATTCAGGGTTTTTTCCATATTCCAGTAGATCATTTGTTTTTTTCTGCTGTGCTTTTTGATTATTTGAAGAGTAAAGAAATTCCTGACTTAGTAATAGTTTCCCCAGATTCCGGGGGAGCAGAGAGAGCTCGTTTTTTAGGTAAAAAATTAAATGCAAACCTTGCAATTATTGACAAGAGACGTCCCCAAGCAAATGAATCCATAGTGATGAATATTATTGGAGATGTAAAAGGGAAAAATTGCCTCCTGCTCGATGATATGATAGATACTGCTGGTACAATTTGCAAAGGTGCAAAGGCTTTATTAGAAAATGGAGCTAAATCTGTTACTTGTTGTGCTACTCATGGAGTTTTATCCGGGGATGCGGTCAAAAATTTGAATTCAACTGAGTTTTTGGAAGTAGTATTATCTAATACAATTCAAATCCCTGAGTCAAAGCAAATAGATAAGTTAAAAGTTTTATCTGTTGCACCCATTTTTGCACAGGCTGTAAAAAGAATCCACAACGAAGAATCAATCAGTTCACTGTTTATATAATTAAAATAAGGACAACACAATGAGTATTTTAAAAATTAAAATCTATAAAAGAACCGAGACGGGTAAAAACGAAAATAATCGTTTGCGAAAAGATGGAAAAGTTCCTGTAAATATAATTTCCAATGGAAAGTCAACTCCAGGAGCAGTGATTGCATCTGAGATTAATAAAGTATTGGATTCTGGAATACGACCTGCTTCATTAATTACTGTAGAAATGGAAGGTGAATCAGCAACTACTCAAGTATTTGTAAAAGAAATCCAAAGATTTCCAGCTACAAATGAAGTTAGACATATTGACTTTTATAGAGTTACTCCAGGTAGAAAAATTAAGGCAAAAATTGGTATTCAGACAACAGGACAGGCTAAAGGTTCAAAATCTGGTGGACAGTTCGTGCATGTAATCCATGAAATCAGTGTTAAATCAATTCCAGAAGATTTAAAAGATCTTCTTATCTTGGATGTAACCAATCTTGAAATTGGGCAAAGCATAAAAGTGAGTGAATTACCCGTTCCAAAAAGCTGGGAAATACTAATCAATGGTGATCCCATTGTTACTTCTGTAAATAAAACCAAGGCTATCCTTGCGGCTGAAAGAACTGAGAAGTTAGCTGAAAAAGATAAGGGAAAAGGGAAAGCACCTGCAAAAGCTCCTGCTAAGGCTGCGGCTCCTGCGGCAAAAAAGAAGTAATTTTATTTAAATGAAGCTCATCGTAGGTTTAGGGAATCCCGGTGATAAATTTAATAATAACCGGGCAAATATTGGATTTAAAATTCTCGATGTTATTGCAAATAACATTAACATTGAGATAAAAACCAAAAAGAAGAAGTCTCTAATCGGAAGGGGTGAATTTGATGGAGATGAGGTTGTTTTATTAAAACCTCAAACCTTTAGCGATCTATCGGGAGAATCAGTATTATATATTGCTTCTTTCTTGAAAATAAAAGTACATGATATAGTGGTAATCCATGAAGATATGGACTTAAACCTCGGTCAGATTGTAGTCGAAAGGGGAGGGGATACTAATAACAATGCAGGTGTTCTCTCTGTGATTGGCTCTCTTCGGAGTAACCACTTTATTCGGATTAGGATTGGAGTTCGAAATGGATCCTTAAAGAATAAAACAAAAGAGCTGTACTTAAAAGAAGATTTTCTCCCATTAGAAAATCTCAAACTAATTGAAATAATCAATGATGCTGAAGCGGCAATTCGTTCAATTAGTATGGGTGATATCGATGAAGTTATAGAAAAGTATAAGGTGTAATAAATTTTATCTATCTAATTATAAGTATATTCAATTATGCTTAATTAAGTAACTAAAATAAATTAAAATGGTATCTTGGTTATTATAAAATGAGGGAGTATAATTGATTCTCACTTATTTTTGGGTAGCCTACTTTAGAACGAGTCAAAATTCTATCCTTACAAGGGGCAATAATTATGAATAAGAATATTAGAAATATAGTTCTATTTTTGTTAATTGGTTTGATGATACTAGTGTTTAGTTGGTATCGACCGGAAAAGCCCGAAGCAAAAGTTATCGAGATATCATATTCAGACTTTCTGAATATGTTAGAACCAACTGAAGGGAAAAAGCCTATTGGAAAGATTCACACAGCTGATGGGAAATTAAAAAAACAATTAACCGTAGAAAAGGATATTATCGAGGGTTGGTATATTCCTGAAGATTCGGAAGATAAAAAACCCAAACCATTTAAAACAATGGTCGCACCACTCAACACGGAAGTTGTAACTAAATTAAGAAAATCTAATGT